>JAFDJC010000076.1 GCA_019307665.1 Deltaproteobacteria bacterium
CAATGCCTGCCTGTGACGGTCTTATGAAAACCGGAGAAGAACGATTATGTAGCAACTGCGAGTCAAAATTGTCAGACGCGGACTTAGCCTTGGGTTATTGTGTAGGATGTTACTTTGGCGAAGGTTTTAACTGCCAACGTGGCCGAGTTAATTTTTAGGTCGGAAATACAGAAATTTAATCATACAGCGAAAACAGTTCGAATTTTTAACTTGACAAACATGATGATTTTTAATTATAAATTAAATTTTAATTGCGTCCCACCTTGATAGGGGTACAAATTAAAGCTTCGAACAATGGTGTTCGAAGTATGTTTTAAAAAGAACTGACAAAGACGTCTGTTTCCTTTATTTTACAAGGGACAGGCGTCTTTTTTTTGTTTTTATATTACTTAAAGGAGTGTTTAACTATGCGATTTTCAAAGAGCAATGATGTACTAGGAACAACCAATAGGGGAAATGCAGCGGAATCCAGCCTGTGTACCCTGTGCCGTGCCGATTGCCAGGGCAAATGTGAAACATGGCTTTCGAGCATGGTTGGCCGCAAACTGCTTTATCCAAGAAGTTTTGGAATCGTCACTGCCGGAGCCAACAACACAACCCATGTGGGTGTTTCTTACAACTCACTTCGTATCCAGGGATATGCCTATGGTGCTCAAGGCCTGAATAAAGGACTGACCAATGATCCTGATGACTGCATTTTTCCGAATGTCAATCTTGAAACCGAGTTTGGAAATGAGATCAAAACCAAGGCCCGCATACCACTGATGACCGGAGCACTCGGCTCAACATTTGTTGCGACAAAATACTGGGATTCATTTGCAATCGGTGGTGCACTTTGCGGTATTCCTGTGGTTATTGGCGAGAATGTCGTCGGTGTCGACCGCAAATCCAAAATAGGCAAAGCTAAAATCAAAAAAGGCAAAATTAAAAGCGCGCCTGAACTGGAGAGAAGAATTGACGGTTACCTTCGATACTATGATGGCTATGGCGCCATTATTGTCCAGCTGAATGTTGAAGATACAAGAAACGGTGTTGCGGAATTTGTTGTAAATAAATACGGCAACAAATGCATCATTGAGTTAAAATGGGGACAGGGCGCCAAAGATATTGGTGGAGAAATTCAGGTGACCAGTCTGGATTATGCCCTTTTCCTTAAAAACCGTGGCTACGTTGTTGACCCTGACCCGATACTGCCTCAGGTACAGAAAGCATTTAAAGAAGGTGCCATCAAATCATTTGCACGCCACAGCCGCCTGGGCGGAACCAATCTGGATTCGGTCGACCAGGTGCAGGAAGACTTCATGAACAGCGTGGAATACCTTAGAAAAATAGGTTTTAAGCGTGTGACATTGAAAACCGGTTCCTATGGCATGACAGAGCTTGCCATGGCAATCAAGTTTGCCTCAGACGCAAAATGCGACCTGCTGACCATTGATGGTTCCGGCGGCGGTACCGGAATGAGCCCCTGGAACATGATGCAGAGCTGGGGTGTACCTTCAATCAATCTGCATTCAAAAGCGAATGAATATGCAAGTATTCTGGCTGCAAAAGGGGAAAAAGTCGTCGATATGTCTTTTGCCGGTGGTTTCGCACTTGAAGACAGTATCTTTAAAGGAATTGCGCTTGGTGCTCCATACACAAAACTGATCTGCATGGGAAGAGGGATCATGGTACCGGGATTTGTCGGCTCAAATATCGAAGGCGCTCTTCATCCTGACAGAAGAAAAAAGCTGAGCGGACATTGGGATAAGCTGCCGAAAACTGTAAGTTCTATAGGAAACAGCGCTGAAGAAATATTTGCTTCCTACTTTGATGTTGAGAAAAAAGTTGGCAAAAAAGAGATGAAAAATATTCCATATGGTGCTATCGCATTCTGCACCCTGGCGGATAAACTTGCCTGCGGCCTGCAGCAGCTGATGGCCGGCGCAAGAAAATTTTCTCTTGACCAGATTGAACGGACCGACCTCTTTTCCGGCAACAGAGAGACGGCTCGGGAAACCGGTATTCCGCATGTTTCTGATGTAAATGATGAAACTGCCAAGAAAATACTAAATTCATAAAACTTGAAAACAGATAACAGCAAAGCCTTTTCTGGGAATTCGCCATGAAAAGGCTTTGTTATTCATAATAAACTTCTTGAGAGTTGTCTTCCCCTTCAAGGCGTGCCGTCTGGCCTGTCATCCGCCCTTCACCTATTTCCTCAAAGAACTTTGATATGGTCTGATTTTGCTGATCGTCAAAATCCAGATCAGTTATAAATATTGTGATAAAATCATTGTCGATTAAAGAGATTTTATAATAGTTGTCAGAAATATTTTCCGTTTTAAATCAGAAAACTGTCTGAGTATATTAGAAATCGTCAAGAAAGAACTGGAGAGCAGCATTTTCAATTTGTTGTTGTGACAAACCCAAAGATACAGTATATAATGATAATGAATTCAAATATTTCTTTAATTGTTTTACCGTTTCGTTCAATTACCAGTACACAAAATAAATTTGGTTTAAATAAAAAACCATAGCCTGGATCAATCATGCAGAAACCGACGCTCCCGGATTACTCTGATAACGAGAATCTCTCGTTTAAGATATTTCATGACCTAATGGCAGAAAGGGTTGGCAAAATTTTGCTTGTCTCCAGCCCCTATGATGCTTTTATCATGGAAGAAGAAGGACGGCTTGCTGAAAGAATTATCCATGAATATCGAGGATTAAATCTATCGCGCCCCCCCAGGATTACGTGGGTTTCGTCTATCGATGATGCGCTCAACACATTATCAAAAGAAAACTTTGACCTGGTAATCACGATGCCATTGAGGGATGCAGAAGATCCCTATTCTTTAAGCAGAAAGATCCAGGAACAATTTCCTGAAATCCCTGTAATTCTTCTTGTCCATGATACAGGGGTTCTTTTGTCAGCATCAGAAAGCATCTCCCGATCTTCAGCATGCCGGTCGTTTGTCTGGAGCGGAAATATCGACCTTCTTCTGGCGATTATTAAGAGCACGGAAGACCAGATGAACGTATTCCATGATACCAATCGTGCAATGGTAAGGGTCATTATTCTGGTTGAGGACTCACCCGGCTATAGATCCTCTATTCTACCTCAGCTTTATCGAGAAATCGTACTTCAAACCCAAAAGGTCATGGATGATTCTCTGAACGAAGAACATCGCATTTTGAGAATGCGTGCCAGACCCAAAATTCTGCTCGCCGAAAATTTTGAAGAAGCTGAAAACCTCTATCGAAAATATAAACCTTTTCTTTTAAGTGTATTCTCAGACGTTCGTTTTACCCGAAACGGGAAACCGGATGATCACGCCGGATTTATTCTGTGTGATATGATCAAAAAAGATAAACCGGGTTTGCCCCTTCTTATTCTCAGTTCAGATGACTCAAACAAAAAAATCGCATTGGAGATACCTGCGGTTTTTGTAAACAAAAACTCTCCCTCTCTTCATACGGAAATTCGATCATTTCTCGAACAATATCTGGCATTCGGTGATTTTGTCTTTCGTCTTCCAAACGGAGAAGAAGTGGTTCGAGTCTCAAGTCTTCATCAAATGGAAAAAGCAATTCCCTCTGTACCGGATGAATCTATCTATTTTCACGCAGAAAAGGATCATTTCTCGACATGGCTTATGGCTCGCTCGGAAATACAACTTGCGTCAAAACTTCAACCTGTGCATACAACAGACTTTACAAGTACTCAGGAAATGAAAAATTATCTGGTGGAATGCATTCGAAAAAAACGCAAGAGCAGACAACAGGGAATCATTGCAGATTTTTCTTCTGACGGATTTGATCCGGATATGGATTTCACCAAGATTGGCAATGGCTCTTTAGGTGGTAAAGGAAGAGGGCTTGCCTTTCTCTCTTCTATATTGGGTCAGGACAGTTCCATTAGGAAAAATTTTCCCGAAGCTAGAATTAGCATACCCAGAACCCTTGTGATTACAACGGAAATCTTTGATTCATTTGTAAATGCCAACAACTTGAAGGTAATTGCTGAAAGTGATAAAAATGATCTTTCCATAGCGGAAAATTTTTTAAAGTCTGATTTACCCAGAAGCCTGATCAATGATCTTGCCACCTATTTATCCCATGTAAAAAAACCGCTTGCAATCAGGTCCTCCAGCCTTCTTGAAGATGCACAGTTTCAGCCTTTTGCAGGTATTTATAACACATACATGATCCCTAACAATAATTCCAAAATCTCCATCCGGCTGAGACAGCTGGTTCGTACTATTAAACTAATCTATGCGTCAACCTATTTTGAGGCACCGAAATCCTATTCAAAAAACACCTCCCACCGCATTGAAGAAGAAAAAATGGCAGTTGTAATCCAGCAGGTAACCGGAAATGAATATGGGGGTTTTTGTTTTCCTCCCATCTCAGGTGTTGCACAATCTTACAACTTTTACCCAGTATCCTATATGAAGCCTGATGAAGGGATTGTCCATATTGCATTCGGACTCGGAAAAACCGTTATGGAAGGAGGAACCGCTCTTCGGTTTTCTCCAAGATATCCACAATTACTTCCCCAATACTCAAACGTTGAAGACATTCTCAAAAATTCACAAAAACTCTTTTTTGGACTAAACATGTCTGATATCCCGGATGATTTTGGAATTTCCTTTAGCAAAGATGGTAACTATATCTTTGATACAACCCTGACACAGCTTGAAATCAGTGATATCGAAAGCACCATTGAAGCAAATCTTTCCCTGCGGAACCAGTTCAGCAGCTTTATTTCCGAAGATCATAGAATCCGCGATTCATACCAGCCCAATGCACTTCACGTGCTTACCTTTGCCAGCATCCTGAAATACAACCAATATCCCCTTTCGGAAATTCTGACAGAACTCCTGGAAATTGGACAAAAAGGGATGGGGGCACCTGTTGAAATTGAATTTGCCGTTAATTTTCCTGTCGAAAACGATCCACATGAAAAACGGAAAAATCCTGACCTTGTAATCCTTCAGATCAGACCCATGGTAATCCATAGACGGAATGTTAACATTCAAATTGCCAAGGAAGAAATTAAAAATGCATTCTGTTTTTCAAACAATGCCTTAGGTAATGGTATTATATCCGATATTCAAAATATCATTTTTGTGAAACCAGAGACATTTGATCCGGCTCGTACCATAGAGATCGCAGCAGAAATTGGAAAATTCAACAAACGGCTGGTTGAAAAAAGTGAAAAATATCTACTGATTGGACCGGGTAGATGGGGATCGGCAGACAGATGGCTGGGTATCCCAGTTAGTTGGAAAGATATTTCCGGTGTAGGTTCTGTCATTGAAACCAGTATCGAAAAGTTACAGGCTGATCCTTCCCAGGGCACTCATTTTTTTCACAATATCACCTCTCTTGGAATCGGCTATTTAACCATCGGGAACAAAGGCAATGACTTTCTTGACGAACCCTGGCTTGAAAATTTGCCGGTTCAAACTGAAGCAACGTTTATACGTCACCTAAGCTTGAAAGAACCATTGACAATCAAAATAGACGGGAAGGAATCATGTGCGGTTATTTTAAAACCGTCAACAGTTAAAAGCCTTGTTCAAACTATTTAGCATGTAAAAAGTGAGGGCAAAAAATGAACACAATCTTAGACACAATCAAGGCAAGAGACCCAGGCGAAAAAGAATTCCACCAGGCCATACATGAAGTCATGGATTCCATCAAACCGGTGCTTGATAAAAATCCGGAATATCGTCATGCCGGAATAATGGAGAGAATCACAGAGCCTGAGCGCATGATCATTTTTCGCGTACCATGGATGGATGATCGAGGAACAGTACATGTAAATCGCGGATTTAGGATCGAAATGAACAGTGCCATTGGCCCATATAAAGGAGGGCTTCGATTTCATCCATCTGTCAATCTGTCGATTCTGAAATTTCTCGCCTTTGAACAGGTTTTTAAAAATGCCCTGACAACCCTGCCCATGGGAGGAGGGAAAGGGGGATCTGATTTTGATCCCAAAGGCAAATCAGACAATGAAGTGATGCGGTTTTGCCAGAGTTTTATGAGTGAGCTATTTCGCCATATCGGACCAAACACCGATGTTCCGGCCGGTGATATCGGTGTCGGGGCAAGAGAAATCGGGTTTCTTTTTGGAATGTATAAAAAACTCACAAATGAATTTACCGGAGTCTTGACCGGAAAAAGTCTAAACTGGGGAGGAAGCTTGATCCGGCCCGAGGCGACAGGTTATGGCTGTGTGTACTTTGCCGCTGAAATGTTAGCAACAAAAAATACAACTTTAAAAGATAAAAACTGCCTTGTCTCCGGATCTGGAAACGTTGCCCAGTTTACTACAGAAAAAATCCTATCACTTGGCGGCAAGGTAGTGACGCTTTCCGACTCTTCCGGATACATTTTTGATGAAAAAGGGATCGACAAAAGCAAGCTCGAGTTCATCAAAAAGCTGAAAAATATCAAACGGGGAAGAATTAAAGAATATGCCGATAAATACAAGGAGGCTGTATATACCCCTATGGATGCGGAAGTGGACCACAATCCCCTTTGGAACCACAAAGCAGATTGTGCACTTCCTTGTGCTACGGAAAATGAAATTAATGAAAAGGATGCTGAAAACCTTGTAAAAGGTGGTATTGCCCTTTTGGCAGAAGGTGCAAACATGCCCACAACCCCTGAAGGAGTCGATATCTTGCTTGATAACAATATTCTATATGCTCCAGGAAAGGCTGCAAATGCAGGCGGTGTTGCAGTTTCCGGCCTTGAAATGTCACAAAACAGCATGCGAATTAGCTGGCAACGGGAAGAAGTGGACCACAGACTTCAAATTATAATGAAAAGCATTCACAAGACCTGCCTTGATGCTGCCGAGGAATATGGTTCGCCTGGGAATTACATGAAAGGCGCAAATATTGCAGGGTTTGTAAAAATCGTTGAAGCAATGTTGGATCAGGGACTGGTATAGAACAAGAAAATAGAATAAGAGAAAAAAATTGATAACCAAAATAGAAACACTACCTGACCTTCCGATAGAACTTGCCCAAAGCCAGGAGGAAAAATGGAAAGCATTTAATAAAGCGCTTGGTGTAACTGCCAATTGTATCAAACTGTATTTTGCTTTTTACCAAGTTCCAAAAATTACATTTGTGTATTTTTTGGATGTTTTTATCACAATAATGTAATAACATTCCCTGCTCAATCTTATAGCGTTACTTCCGAATAAAAATAACCTTTTGAAAAAACACATGTATTAGATCTGGCATGCAAATTGCTGTATTCAGGGCTATAAAATAAATAGTTAGAATTTTCTTCAATAAAAAATAATAGTCATATGGGAGGTAAAGACTGATGAAGAAGAAAAGCTTAACACTCGCAGCGATTATGTCATTAATTCCATTTTCAGCAGCATTTGCGGGCAGCGATGCCATAGGCACAATAGATACAGGGGATACTGCATGGATTATAGTCGCCACAGCACTTGTCATGATGATGACCCCTGCGGGCCTTGCTCTTTTTTATGGTGGAATGTCAAGATATAAAAACCTTTTAAATACTTTTGCCATGACTCTTGTTGCATACTGTCTCGCCAGCGTCATATGGATGGTGTGGGGCTATTCACTTGCTTTCGGACCTGACAAGTCAGGGATTATCGGCGGGCTCGATCATATTTTCATGAACGGTATCGATGTGAACAGTATTACCGGAACCATACCCACTTATGTGTTTGCCCTGTTTCAGATGACCTTTGCCGGTATTACGGTTGCACTTGTATTGGGGTCTATCGTTGACCGGATGAAGTTTTCATCCTGGATTGTTTTCTGCTGTTTATGGTTAACCGTTGTCTATTGCCCCATTGCCCATTGGGTATGGGGGGGCGGCTGGATGGCAAATATGGGGGCACTGGATTTTGCAGGCGGAAATGTTGTCCATATCAATGCAGGCGTAGCAGGTCTAGTGCTTGCCCTTGTCCTTGGAAAACGGAAGGGGTACGGCAAGGAAGCCATGTTTCCTTCAAGCGTTACGTTGACGGCATTAGGCGCTGCAATGCTTTGGTTCGGATGGTTTGGATTTAATGCGGGCAGTGCACTTGCGGCCAATGGTATTGCAGCTTCGGCGTTTATGGTTACGAACACATCTGCTGCAATGGCTGCTCTTTCGTGGATGTTTGCCGAATGGCACTTCAATAAAAAACCGACGGTCCTCGGCCTTGCCTCAGGTGTTGTCGCAGGGCTTGTTGCGATTACACCTGCCGCTGGTTTTGTCGGGTTGCCCGCTTCAATGGTAATAGGACTTGCGGCGGGTGTATGTGGATTTTACAGTGTTGCGGTTCTTAAACAGAAGCTTGGATATGACGATTCTCTTGATGCCTTTGGTGTTCATGGAGTATGTGGTTGTCTAGGTGCGCTTGCAACCGGTCTTTTTGCCGATCCTGCCATTACAGAAGGCGCAAAAGGACTGTTTTACGGAAATCCCGGTCAGCTATGGATTCAGTTTGTATCAATAATCGCAACCGCTGCCTACACAGCAACAGGAACGCTTGTCGTTATTTATATAACCAAATTTGTGACCAAAGGTTTAAGAGTTGAAGAAGATGATGAGGTAGAAGGTCTGGATAATGCCATCCATGGTGAAAGAGCGTTTGAAATCAGTTGACGCTGTTTTTTATTTCTCTTGGAATATTAAAACACAGGGGAAACAGTTTAGATTTTTTGAGATTTGTGATAAATAGAGTCTTGATATTTAAAGTCTGACCATACCTTTCTGATAACATCTCACAGGTTTGGCATTAAACATGGCAGCAAAGCATTTATTGCAGTTGATGCAGGATGCTTGTGTTAATTTGCCTTCTTTGAATTTTTTTACCAGAAAAGGCTCCCGGATAAAAGGGCGGGACATGGATATTAGGTCAGCATCACCTTTTTCTATTATTTCTTCCATCTGTGACAGTTTCCGTAAACCGCCAACCAGAATCAGGGATGCATTACCCATCATCCCCTTGACCACTTTTCCTGCCATACGATTATAGGCGTCCTCAAATATGTTGGTTTTAGCCATGGCTTTTAATTTGATTTTACCAATAGGCTTCATCCATAAGGGAAGGCCGGCCATGAGTTCATCAGCCGGTATATCTCCACGAATGATATGAAATGAGTATGCTGTACCGCAGCTCGTTTCAATGGCATCCACGCCCAGTTCAACCATCCATTTCGCATATCTGGCCGCCAGGTCAGGTGTCATACCTTTTTTGGGTGTAAAGTCGTTTCCATTCATCTTAACAAGTATTGGCATGTCGTCCGGCAAGAGCTCTTTGATATTTGTAATGACTTCTTTAATAAAGCGAAACCGATTCTCATCCGATCCTCCCCAGATATCTTTTCGTCGGTTAAAAAACGGAGACAGAAATTCACTCATTAGATAACCATGCGCTGCATGGAGTTGAATGGCATCAGCGCCGGCCCTTACGGCCCGCTCTGCAGATTTAACAAAAGCCGCAATGGTTTCTTTGATTTCTTCTTCTGTCATCTGATGGGGTTTGTTTAGTGTGGCTGGGTCCCTACCCCATTTAGATGGTGCAAGAGGTGCATGGTTGATAATAGCCTTGTCTGCCTGTCGCCCGCCATGTGCCAGCTGAAAAGCGACCTTGCTGCCATGCTGGTGAATTGTATCAGCAAGTTGTGAAAGACCGGAAATCATCTCATCAGAATGGATACCGCATTGTCCCTTATGCGCCTTGCCAAGAGGATGAACAAAAAGGTGCCCCGGAATGATCAGGCCGATTTCACCTTTGGCCAATGTTGCATATCTGCGAACAATATCGTTGTTTACCTTTGCATTATCACCAGCCATTGCTTCGTGGGTAGCAGAATGAATGAATCGATTATTAAGCGTGAGACTACCAATATTGAAAGGCTTAAATAGTAATGACATGTTAACCTCAATCTGAAAAAATCACCGGAAATCGATTTTATGTATCAATTACAAATTATTGAATAATTGCAAATCAGCCATAGCGTATTCACACCGGGAAATCAACGAAAATGAAAAATATCATATTGAATCAAACCATATTCTTTTCCTGGACTTTCCCCATTTTTTTTTCACGTTTAAAAAAGAAATGGATAGCACACGTTTGGGTGGCCAGGACAACTCGTTGTCCGGGTGCGATAGCACAAGAAGCTTTGTTCACTTATAGCGGATGTTCCAAGATTTTGATATAGCCAACCAAAGCTTAACCAATTGATTATTAATTATTTTTTCGACGCCCAGTTAATTTCTTCCTGGTGGCTACTTTTTTTCCGTTGGCTGAAAAAACTTCAGGAAGATGAACGTCAGCTTTTTTTAGCAACTCCCTTATTGAAGCTCTGGGTTCTGGAACCCTGTTGCAAAATGGTTTATTGTTAATACGCATTTCTATTGCACATACCTGTGACAATTCATTTATCCCTTCTTTAACTTTTAAATCAATGCCTTGCCACCTGCCTGCCAATTCCTGAACAATTCGGTATGCCAGCATCACAATTAAAGCATGGCCTCTTGTCCGATCAGCTAACCTAACGTGAATCGGGCGCATCTCAAGTTCGACTGTCTTGCTGGTTCTAAACGCCCATTCAACCTTAGCAAGATCTTTATAGCGTGCATGCACTATCTCTTTGCTCACATCTTTCTTTAAATCTGTTGTCAGCACATAGCATCCATCAAGCTTTGTTTTTTCCGCGAATACATCTTTATCAATCTTGATTGAAATATTTCGTTCTTCGGTTGCAACTATTATCCAGCTTGAAATTCTTAATTTCGCAGCACGTTCTTTGACCTTTCGCAATGCCACATCTACTTGCGCTCGGGGATGTTCTGCAAGATATTTGTTTTGATTTGCCACTAAACGTTCAAGGGATAGCAGTTTACTGTCGCGGGACATCTTGATCTCTTCAACCCTCATCGGATTACGGCGAAGTATATAGCGAACCCCCTTGTTATCTTCAATCTCCGCAAGTTCTTCATCGAACAACTCAAGCTGTATGGAACCCTGGTTTAACAATGTTTTGATCTGGTCTTTAGTAATGGCCGTGATATAATGAAATGCATTTTTTTTAATTTCTTTAATCTGGGGCCCCCTGATCATCCCCCGGTCTCCAACAAAAGTTATTTCGCTATTACCAAAACGTTCTGAAACCTTTTTAACCTGAGAATAAAATGTTTTTGTGTCACTAGTATTACCCTTAAAAACTTCTATTGATATCGGCCTTCCCCATTCATCACATAGAAGACCTATTACGATTTGGCGTTTTCCTTTTTTGCCGTCACGGTTGTAACCAAATGCCCCAAGTTCATTGCACGTGCCTTCAAAGTAACTGCTCGTTACATCATATAAAAACAATTCTGGCTTTTTATCCGCATACGTGCCGGTAAACAGACGATCTTCTATTACTCCCTGTTTTTTGGCCAGCCAGTCAAGATTGTTATACAGATCATCTTCGTTAAATACATTCAGTCCTAATATATCACATGCAGCATGACCACCAGCTAATCTGACTGCTGATAATCGTGAACCCTGATCAATGACCCTGGCAATAACTTGCCAAAGGGCGAGCTTTCCTTCCCGAGTGGGGCCAAGTGCTTTATGTATCCCAAGCTGGCGTGCGATATCATAAATCAGATAGACTGCGCCTACTGAACATCCCTGGTGCAGCGTTATGTCTGACAGGGAAACAAGTTCTTCCAAATTTTTTTTATGTTTCAGCGCAAGCTTAATTGCATCAATTTCTTCAACTGAACAGTGCGAGAGATTGGCAATAGTACGATGCTTAACTTTACCATCTTCCCGATAATTTTCTCGTAAAAGGAAGCGAGTGTATTTTCCATGGCTTTTTGATGCGTCAACATACATTATGGCCACATAAATATCTTACAAAATAATGTATGTCAACATATTTTTTATTATTTATTATATTTTTTAGTGGCTACGCATATTTGACCAAAACTATCGACAAGCAATTGATATTAAATGATATTAACATGATTTTGTTACATTTTATTCTGGAACATCCGGTACAGGGCATAGTGCCCTTGTCGATGAGGAAAAAGCTAAAGAGATGGGAATAGCTGCCTATGTTATGAAGCCTATTGTAAAGCAGAATATGGCGGAGACTATTCGGAGGGTGTTGGATAAAAAATAAAGTTGACACTCCCTCTTTCGCATATTGATCCAAACACCATATATGGGGGCGGAGAATTATTTAAACTTTTATCGATTTTATTCTTTGAAAGTTTACAGCCCTGTGATCTGCAAATCAAA
>JAFDJC010000261.1 GCA_019307665.1 Deltaproteobacteria bacterium
GTTTCAATGCCAGAAGTAAGAATATCGGCTGGCGCATTGATTATTTTATAATTGATAAAAAGAGCAAATCAAGATTGAAAGGTGCTGCCATATTAACTGATATCTCCGGTTCTGATCATTGCCCGGTGCAGGTTGAATTAAAAACCGGGTTGAAATAGAAATTATAACTACAGCCACATGCTTATAGTTGTGGAGGCAGTTCACTGTGGGTCTGTTAGCCCTGCCGAGCATCAAAGTATTTGCATTTAAAGCGAATAACGATTATAATCGTTTTAAATTATGAAGTGAAAAGAAGGTTAAAATGCATTGTGTATGGCAAAATACAAACTGGACGGAGTTCATGTGGAAAAGTGATGCGCTGGTTCAGCCGTTTGGCCGGGCGCGCATGTGCCAGGGCCGGTTGCTGAGCAGGATGGACGCCCTGGGCCTAAAAAATCATGACTGAATCCGAGAAAACAACACGGAAGAAAAGAATCGATTCAAAGTTGAAATCATCATTGCTGAATTGGCAAGTCATACCATGGAGCAACGGCCTGGATACGAATTCTCTTGCTGCGCATGCAGTAGAGGAGTATCCCACAAAGACCGGTCCTGCTGATTATGCGCTGTTTGTAAACGGCAAGCTGCTCGGTATTATTGAGGCAAAAAGGCTTTCCATTGGCGCTGGAAATGTTCTTGAACAGGCCAAGCGATATTCAAAAAGCGTTGCCAAAACAGTTGGAGAATGGCGGGGATATAAAGTCCCTTTTCTCTATTCAACAAACGGAGAGGTAATATTTCATCTGGATGTCAGGAAGAAAGAAAACACCTCTTATCAGATCAGCGATTTTCATACCCCCCAGGCCCTTTCCGATAAGTTCAGTCGAGATACAGCGGCTGCTGAGCTGTGGTTTCAAAACAACTCTGTCAGCAAAATTGAAAGGCTCAGGTATTATCAGGAAGATGCCATTGAGGCCATAGAAAAGGCCCTTATTGATGGCAAAAAGAAGATGCTTCTTGCAATGGCGACCGGTACAGGTAAGACGTTTACAATTGTGTCCCTGATTTACCGGCTGCTTAAATCAGGCTATGCAAAAAGGGTTCTTTTTCTTGTTGACCGGCGGGCTCTGGCTGCACAGGCTGTTTCCGCAATTTCTGCCTTTGAAACCCCTGAACGCGTCAAGCTTAATAATGATTATGAAGTTTACAGTCAGAAGTTCAAGCGTGAGGATCTTGACGAAAGTATGAGATTCAACCCGTCTGTCCTTCCTGAAGATTATCTTACCAACCCACAGGAGAAGCACACGTTTATTTATGTTTCAACCATACAGAGAATGGCAATAAATCTGTTGGGCCAGGAAGGTCTTGATGGGTTTGAATATGATGTTGATGCCGGAAAACTTGATATACCCATACATGCCTTTGACGTGATAATTGCTGATGAGTGCCACAGGGGATATTCCGCAAAAGAGACAGGCACATGGAAACATGTCCTTGATTATTTTGATGCTGTAAAAATCGGGCTTACAGCCACGCCTGCTGGCCATACTATGGCAATGTTTACCCATAAGGTTTCTTCATACAGTACTGAAAAAGCTGTGCTGGACGGCTTTCTTGTGGATTACGATGCGGTCAAGATCAGCTCTAGTGTAAAAATTAACGGGCGTCGGCGAGGTTGATACCCAAACCGGTGTGGAAACACTGGACGCTCTTGAAGATGAAAGAGAGTTTTCAGCCCGGGAGATTGAGGCCAAAATTACAGCCCCGGACAGCACACAAAAAATAATCAAAACCTTAAAAAAGCATATTGACCGGTTTGAAGAAGAATATGCAAGATTCCCCAAAACACTTATTTTTGCGGTCAATGACCTGCCCCATACCTCCCATGCAGACGAAATCGTGCGCACATGCAAGGATGTTTTCGGCCAGGGTGATGATTTTGTGGTAAAGATCACCGGCAGCAAAACAGTTGACAGGCCGCTTCAGAAAATAAGGCAGTTCAGGAACCGGCCTGAGCCCAAGATTGTGGTTACGGTTGATATGCTTTCAACCGGAGTGGATATTCCCGCCATTGAATTTATCGTTTTTTTGAGGATGGTAAAGTCAAGGATACTCTGGGTACAGATGCTCGGAAGGGGCACCAGAAGGTGTGACGAAATACACAAGGACAAATTTACCATTGTTGATTGCTTTGACGGCTCTTTGATTGAGTATTTTAAAAACGCAACCGATTTTGATGTTTCTCTGCAAAAAGAAACCGTTCCCATATCACAGATTATTGAAAGGATATATGATAATCAGGACAGAGAATACAACGTAAAGGTTCTTATAAAGCGTCTCCGCCGAATTGAAAAGAACATGGGATCTGAAGCCAGGGACCAGTTTTCAAAATATGTCTCGGATGGCGATTTAAAAACGTTTACCGACAACTTGAAAGAAAACCTTAAAAAAAAATTCACTGATACAATGAAGCTTCTTAAGGATAAGGAATTTCAGGACCTGCTTGTAAACTATAAACGTCCGAAAAAGGTCTTCTTAAGAGGCTATGAAGTAGTTGACACGGTTGAAGATGAGGTGATGTTTAGAAAAGGAGGCGATTATCAGAAACCTGAAGACTACTTAAAATCCTTTGAAACATTCGTTAAAGAAAATCCTGATAAGATAAAAGCCATTGAGATACTGCTTAACAGACCCGAAGGCTGGAATGCGGATGTTCTTGAGGATTTGCTTAAAAAACTTAAAATGAACGATTTTGATGAAAAGGAATTACAGCGGGCGCACAAGTATGCAAATAAAAAATCTCTTGCAGACATTATATCCATAATAAAACATGCGGCGGATTTTAAGGTACCGATTTTAGATGCAAAGGAACGTGTTGGCAGGGCGCTTGATGTTATAGCCGGAAAACATGATTTTTCAGAGGATCAACTGAAATGGCTCTCCTATATAAGGGAGCATCTGACAAAAAACCTTGCAATATCTAAAAAAGACTTTGAAATCATGCCTGTTTTTGAAAGGCACGGTGGGCTTGGAAAAGTAAAAAAGGTTTTTAGTGATAAACTGGATAGTCTGATAAATGAGATAAATACGGAAATTGCCGCTTAAATATTTAGGCTTGTACGGGAGTTTTTCATGACGGATATTGTAAATAAACTATGGGGTTTTTGCCATACTCTGCGCCATGACGGGATAGACTATGGCGATTATATCGAGCAGCTCACCTATCTGCTTTTTCTTAAAATGGCAGACGAGAAATGCATTGCGGTCAACAAGAAGTATAACTGGAGCAGTCTTATTGCACTTTCAGGAGGCGACCTTCTGGATCATTACAGCGAAGTACTGAGAAACCTTCGCAAGTCTGAAGGGATTTTGGGGAAGATCTTTACCCAGGCCATGCCGAGATTTAATAATCCGGTTAATTTGAAAAAAGTGCTTAATATGATTGACGTTGAAGAATGGTCTTCAATGGATGTGGATGTTAAAGGAGCAGCATTTGAAGGGCTTCTTGAAAAAGCGGCAAGCAAGGAAAAAAAAGGCGCTGGACAGTATTTTACGCCCCGTGTGCTGATCCGTTCTATTGTAAATGTAATGAGACCTGATCCAAGACCTGTTAAAGACTTTACCATATGCGATCCTGCGTGTGGAACAGCCGGGTTTCTGATGGTTGCCTATGACTGGCTGATGGATGTCACCAAAGGCGCTTTAAACAGAAAGGATGCTCTGCGCATCAAAAAGGAAACCTACTACGGCCAGGAACTTGTTCCCAGGCCCCGAAGACTGGCGCTGATGAACCTGTTTCTGCATGGTCTTGAAACGGATATTTATCTCGGCGATAGTATTTATGAACCTCATAAAGGCGACTGGTATAACTGCATACTAACCAATCCGCCTTTTGGGACCAAGGGCGCGAATCAGGCGCCGACCCGGGATGATTTTACTGTAGCCACAAGCAATAAACAGCTTAATTTTATTCAGCACGTTGTAACCATATTAAAACCCGGCGGGCGGGCGGCTATTGTGCTACCAGATAATGTTCTTTTTACAAGCGATGCTGCCGAGGTGATCAAGTACCTCACGGAGGACTGCAACCTTCACACGGTTCTGCGTCTACCGAATGGAACATTTACGCCATACAGCCAGGGCGTAAAAGCAAATGTTCTGTTTTTTCAGAAAGGGCTTTCCACTGAAGAGACATGGATATACGACTGCCGAACAAATATACCCGGTGTTACTAAAAAAGAACGTCCTCTTACGCTTGAAATGTTTAAAAATTTTGAAAAAAAATACGGTTCTGACCCTAACGGCCAGTCAAAGCGAAAGAATACCGGCGAAGAAGGGCGTTTCAGACAATTCAGTATTTCTGAAATCAAGAGCCGGAACTATAATCTTGATATTTTCTGGCTGAAGGATGAAAGCCTGGAAGATCCCGATTCCCTGCCCGAACCCCAAGAGCTTGCCGCCGATGCCATCACTGAGCTTGAAGCATGTGTTGATGAGCTGAAGGAGATTTTGGAGGTTATTGATGCGGAGGAAGTAGAATGAATAAAGATGTAAATAATACACTTCCAAAAATCTGGGTCAAAGGTCTACTGAATGATATTGTCTGTTCAGTGAAAACTGGAGTTGGAGAATACAAAGGGAGTAAAAATTATTATTCAACTGGTAGTATAAATAACCATTCTTCTGTTCCTACAGGATGCTATACTTTTCAATCTCGACCTTCAAGGGCCAATAGAATCTCACAAATAAATGATGTTTTTCAAGCTAGAATGAAAGAAACATCTAAAGCTCTCTTGATAGATGAAGGTCTTGCTGGAGAATTATTCTCAACAGGGTTTATTCAAATACGACCATACGGTGATACATATTATTCCAAATTACTTTACTATTTTATTCAGTCAAATGATTTTTTGCGTCAAAGAGATGAACTCGCAACAGGGTCAACACAAGAAGCTTTAACAGATAGAAATTCAAAAAAACTTTTGTTTCCACTCCCTCCCCTCAACGAACAAAAACGCATAACTGCAAAGCTTGATAAAATCATGCCGAGAATTGACGCTCTCAAAGAGCGGTTAGACCGGATTCCGCAAATCATTAAACGCTTTCGCCAGGCTGTGCTCAACGCTGCGGTAACTGGGAAGTTGACTGAGGAGTGGAGAGAGAAGCATCCGGATGGTGAAAATGCGAGAGTGTTGGATGCAGATAGTTCCTTTGATATACCAAAATGTTGGAAGATAGCTATAATTGAAGACTTAGTATATTCACTTAAAACTGATTTGAGAACTGGTCCTTTTGGAACATCCCTAAAGAAAAGTGAACATCAAAAAAATGGTGTACCAATTTGGGGAATTGAAAGTATTGGTGAAAATGGTAGATTTGCAAACTTCAACAAGATTTTCGTAACAGAAGAAAAAGCAGAAGAATTGAAATCATTTTCTGTTGCAGGCGGGGACATAATTATTTCTCGTTCTGGAACAGTAGGACAACTCTGTATTTTACCTGAAAATGTACCATATGGATTAATTTCTACTAATCTTATGAAGATATCATTAAACAATGAAATAATTATTCCAAGATATTTTTGTTTTTTATTTGATGGGTCAAAAGAAATATTAAGAAAATTAAGTGAATTATGTTCAGGTTCTACAAGATTATTTTTAACACAAAAAATCCTTAAAAATTTGGAGTTTCCTCTTCCACCACTCGAAGAACAAAAAGAGATCGTTCGCCAGGTAGACATACTCTTCACCTTAGCCGACAAACTCGAAACCCATTACAAAAAAGCAAAAGAAAAAATCGACAAGCTGCCCCAGTCTGTTCTTGCAAAGACATTTCGCGGCGAGCTGATTCCACAGGACTTGAACGATGAACCGGCGTCTGAGTTGTTGAAGAGAATTATAGCGGAAAAAGAAAAGCGCCAGGCTGAAATAAAAAAAACTAAAAAGCG
>JAFDJC010000077.1:0-358 GCA_019307665.1 Deltaproteobacteria bacterium
GTTGAATGTCCCTTACAGCGCCCTTTTGAAATTATCAATTATAACCATTCGATTCACACCTTCCATAAACATATTTAATCAGGAATCATGTAATTTGCAGCTGAAATTCTTATCCCTGCAAATTACAATTCAAAAATAGCATCCTTTAGGGCAAAAGCTGAAGCAATTCATTTTGCAAAAGAGCTAAATATCGCTCCTGGAATCGTCGTTGGTAGATTCCAACGACTTACAAAAAAATGGAACTATTTTAACGATTTGAAACGAAAATTTGAGTGGGCTGTAGCGAACTTATAATGATCGTTCAAACCATACATATGCATGCTTTGTCCATACGTTTTTTGCAGAGATCAATAACTGT
>JAFDJC010000077.1:365-12539 GCA_019307665.1 Deltaproteobacteria bacterium
ACTGAAAAAAGCTGTCTGAATGTTGCCAATTTTTCAAGCTCTAAGAACATGATTTTGTGACAGTCAGTTTTTTTAATTCCGGCTAATTCAGGGTCACAATTCTGGCAATTCCGGGGACAGGAATTCCAGGGACAACAAAATCAACCAAACCTTGGGTCGACTAATGCATAAATTTTTGTGCATTCATCATAAAAGCTGACTGATCGCAAATTTCAATCCGCGTTCTTCGCTGCCTGATGAAGCGCGTTTTCAACAGCCTTGAGGAGAGCCTGACTTGCGGGTGTCGCGCCGGACATGGCATCCACCGGCAACGCCTGAGCAGACAACAAACTCTGAGTCACATCCACCGCTTCCTTGCGAAACTCGTCGGAGCCGATATCCACAATCTCGATGCGCTTGATGCGGTGATCTTTGACTGTCACCATCACCCGATACACCAGATCATCAAAAGGCGCTTCACCTGGATATTGGCCATCCTTTATGTTACCCAAACTCAGATCCGACGTTTGGCCATAATCTGCCGGATAACCTACGGACTGTGCCAAAATGACTTTCTGTTCGGGTCTGAGATTCAAGCGTTCCCTGAGTGCATCCCGATCCACCAGGCCTCGCACGACCGTGGCCATCCCTGCCGAGGAGCAGTAGAGATAGACATTTTGGCCGATGAAGCCCACAGCAGTAGCTGAAAACATTTCTCTGTCGGCCGTGCTGATCATCTTGCCCATCAGGCCTGTCCGTTCCACATCCACCACATACACCAGATTTACGGGAGCTGTTTTGACAAACGGCTGGATAAACGAGCCGGTTTCACCATGAAAATTACCAGCGACTACCGGATGCAGTATGTTGGATTCAGCTTCATAGAGATAGGCCCCTTTTTCGGTAAACACGTAGATATCCGTCTCCTGCCAGTTCAAAGCGGACGGCGCAGTCCGGCGCCCGGATTCCGGACGATTGATGCCAAAAGCCGCCCACAGCAAATCGGACAGAACCTGGAGCTCCAGCGGCTTCGGGCTGAACGAGCGATTCGACTGTCGGTTCTTTAGTGCGTCCATCAACGGCATGCCGCCATGTGTCTTGGGCGCCGGCAGCTGTATGGCCGTAAGTGGACCATCCGTTAAAATGTCGTGTTTCGCTGTTCCGCAAGAAATCATCACAAACAACACAATAAACGATTGTATCGTTATCTTGCCCATTTTCCATTTGTAATGCGTCCCCATCGTTCTCTCCTTTATTTTAAGGTGATGAAGTCAACGACCACCCGCGCACAGCATTAGGTTTTCAGACTTGCCGATCCTTCTAATCTTCCCTTGAGTTTTCCGGATCGGTTTTTAAAATTCAGATGGGGGTCGTAAGACCCCCATCTGTTCTTATCGCGCTTCAGTTCAAGAAAAACTGAAAACAATCTCAATTGTGAACTAACTTTTAAAAAGCTGTTACGCTAGTCCTGCCAAACAACCGCCTCTTTGGCATTGTACCACTGGTCGGCTAGCGGACCATAGGTACTTTCCAGCGTGGCGCGTTTGATTTTCAAGGTCGGAGTCAGGAATCCGTTTTCCGGCAGCCACTCATCCGTTGTCACAGCCAGGAAAGCCAAGTGCTCGCGAGCAGGCAACTCGCTGTTGACCGCTTTGAGGTGCTCTGTCAATTCCTGGGCAATGGTTTGCTTTTCGCCGTTTTTAAGGGCAGCCTGTGCATCCTCGGACAGCATCACTACGCCATACGGCATAGGATACCCTGAACCTGTCACAATGCAGGCTTCCACGCGCGGATGATTGGCAATGAGGTTCTCAATGGGCGCCGGGGCCACATATTCGCCTTTGGAAGTTTTGAACAGTTCTTTGGCCCGACCGGTAATTTTCAAACGGCCCATTTCGTCAAGTTCACCCAGGTCGCCGGTTTTCAGAAAACCATCTTCGGTAAAGGAAGCCTTGGTCTCTTCAGGATTCTTGTAATACCCCATCATATTTCCTGGGCTCTTGATGAGAATTTCTCCCTCAGGGCTGATCCTCTGTTCAACATCCGGATAGGGTGTCCCTACATAGCCGACCCGCACCTGCCCGGGCTTGGTGGCGTGAGAATAGGCAAAGTTCTCGGTCATTCCGTAGCCTTCCAGCAGTTCAAGACCCAACTTCCGGTACCACTCGATAACTTCCTTGGGTATAGGCGCTGATCCGGAACCTGCGAACCTGGCCTGGTCCAATCCAAGCCCCGTGAGGATTTTTTTCTTTACAATGCCTTTGAGAATCGGAATTTTCAGCAGACGATTCAATTTTTCCGGCGGCATTTTCTTGAAAACGCCAAGTTGGAATTTGAGCCACAGGCGCGGCACCGAAATAAACAGGGTGGGCCGACAACGCTGTAGATCCTGCAAAAAGGTGTCCAAAGATTCGGCAAACCAGAGTGATCCGCCGATCCAAATGGACACCGATTCGACTACGAAACGTTCGAAACTGTGGGATAACGGCAGATAGGATAAAGAACGGTCTGACTTTTTTATATCCATATACGACGAAATGCCTTTGGCACTCCGGAGCATGGCATCAAAGCTGAGCATGGCCCCCTTGGGCTTGCCGGTACTGCCGGAGGTGTAAATAATCGTGGCCATTTCATCCGGGGATCGGTCTACCGGATCAGCCAGCGGCTGATGTTTGGCGATAATATCATCCCACTTGTCATGGTCATTTTTCGGTGATAGAGGAAAAGCGATTTTCGGCAAATCATCGGACACGCCTTTTTTCATTTCCTCCCAGATCGGATCGAGTTTGCCCACAAAAAGGAGCTTGGCCTCGGAATGCTCAAGGGTATATTGGACAACGTCCGCTGTCAAAATCGGAAAAATCGGTACGCTGACATGCCCTGCCATCCAAATAGCCAGGTCCGCAATGATCCAGTAAGCGCAGTTCTTGGAGCACAATGCAATATTGCTTTTTTCCGGCAGATCGAGACTTTTTAGATATGCGGCCATTTGGCGCGCCTCTCCGACCGCCTCTTTCCAGGTCCAGGTTTTGATGTTGGCGTCACCGCCCCCCATCGGCTGTGTGAAATACACCCGATCGGAATCATTCTTTTCCCAGTAATAGACGCATTCCAGTAAGGTCTTACAATCGTTAATTGATCCCATAAATTTCTCCCTCTGTGCTGAAAATGTGTTTGGTTAAGAGTTTTTCAGAACCCGTTTAAATATCCCAATCTCTTTGTCAGAGCTACGAATCCAACCTCCAAGGTGTTTAGAAGTCTCTCGAAAAGCCTGCCAAAGGATGACTGCTGTGTAGTGAGATACAAAGCGTTTATATTTCTAAATGTTTCATATGGCAGAAAAAAACGCATGTCAAGGAGTTAAACCTGGTTTAATGTGTAATGTCACGATCCAAGCACATTAACAAAACTGTCGAATATCACCGGTTTAATATTTAGGTGGCGCCAATTCAAAAATTTATATTGATTTTTTTTCCACTCTTGCGCAAAATAGAAGCTTACAGGGTCTAAGGGTCAAGTCTTCTCGCCTTGATCATATTCGCCCTGACCATAATAGAAGAGGAAGATTATGCCGATTTATGAATTCAAGTGCTTGAAGTGTGATGATTTTTTTGAACTGCTTGTGATTAACGATGATGACAAAACCAAGATGGCATGCCCTAAATGCAGTTCTGAAGACTTTGAGCGGGTGATCAGCGCAACAAACTTCACTATGACAGGCAATGCTCCCGGAGGAAACAAAGGAGCAGCCTCCCAGACTAGAACCTGCTCCGGCGGTTCGTGCACTACCTATGACATCCCTGGTCCCAAATAGCGAACAAATTTATTTGTTGCTAACCGCCTGTATTAATATTTTGTAAATGGGTTGGTCTCTTTTTCCATGGAAACTGTTGAAGAAGGGGTGGGACCGTAGTCATGGCCCGGCCAGATAACAGTTTCAGGCGGCAATGTATAGATCTTTTCATGTATGGATTGAACCAGATTCTTTAAGGAACCTCCCGGAAGATCGGTTCTTCCGACTGCTCCCACAAAAAGCGTGTCTCCTGTAAAAATATGCCCTTCAGTGTAAAGACATATGCCCCCCCTGGTGTGGCCTGGTGTGTGCAGTACTTTAAGAATTTCATTTCCGATTTTTATTTCATCTTCGTCTTCAAGCAGAACATTTGGTTTTAAAGACCCTTTTCCACCAAGAACCCTTGAGAAGGTCCTGTTTAAAATTTTACCCAGCATGGCGGCGTCCTGTCGATGAATCATGAGTTTTGCATTGGTTGCTTCCATTACCACAGAATTGCCGGCTGAATGATCGGAATGGCCATGGGTATTGATAACATTCGTTACCGTATACCCTTCATTTTTTACTTCAGCAAGTATTCGCGATGTATCAAAAGCAGGGTCGATCAGAGCGCATATCTTGGTCGACTCATCTCCCGCCATATAGCAGAAGGTGTCCATCTTTGACAGCTTGAATTGCTTAACAATCATTAAAACTGAACCCCGGCTTCAAAAAACGGGCCGCCTATGCTGGTATCAAGCTTCACATCATCTTCATCAATATCTATGGAATCATAACGGTAACCTGCTGCCGCAAAAGCAGGGCCCACAATCTTTACTTTCAGCCTTGCAATGACGCTTAATACTGTATTGCCTCCAATTGAAATACCACGGCCTTCGGCTTCGACGGCAAACCTTTCAATGGGTCTAAACTGTGCGGCTAAAAACAACATCGGAACTAGAAGTGTTGCACTTTCCGACTCACTTAAATTTGACTCGTCCTGCTTTAATTCACCTTTGATATCCAGAATTCTTGCATTGACACCAAGGTCGATGTTCAATTTGTTAAGTGTGGCTGTTTGAAGCAAAGGGATGCCATAATAAAGGCCGATATCATACTGGTTTAGGGTAACTTTTGAGTAGAAAGGAACATCTGCATGAAAGTCATTATCACCAAAACTAAACTCCATATCTTTTATCCCATCGCCGTCAAACTCAGCCGGGGCAGCCATCAGGTAAATATTTGGCACCACAGGCAATTCCAGTATAAATCTTCCGGTAACGCTTGTCTGGTCATCATATTTAAGATCATTTTCAAAATCCAAGGTATCATCTATACCAATCTCTCCCCCGGATACATATGAAAGATCTCCTGTGGGTGACTGCTTCCAACCGCCCACGGCAGCTTCAATGTCGATGCCTGGTAAAGCAAACAATGAGGTCGGTAGTATTATGCTTAGAAAAAAGATACCGGTAAATATCATCGATTTTTTCATTTTCAGCTCCTTATGTTTATTATTTTTACTGCTGCTTGTTTTAAAAATGTAAACACATCATGACCTTCCATGTCAGGTTCTCCCCTCCCGGAAGCTGTTTTATGCAGATGTTCTATCTTTTCCTTTTCAATCACTTTTATTTGATCGTTAATCAATTTTATCCTATTCTCCACAGCATTGTAAAGTATAATCGGCCCATACAGAATGGTTTTATCTTCCATTTCCGTTAGATGGCTCAAAACAGTCTGCCCGCGAACTATAAACGATTTCGGCGGCATGACATATCCTAGAATTTCCCCAAAAAGTGAAAGTGATTCCAGCACGACATCTGTGTCAGAGGTGGCAAGGGCATCTGTTCCACTCTTCTCAATTTCTCTAAGATCTTGTTCATCAAATGCGAGATCAAGCATATCTATGCACTCTTTTTGTATTGCCCTGACTGATGCTTCCTTTTTGCTCACTACAACATCCGCATCGTTCAGTATTTTTATGACGTTTCTTATACTGATCATCTCTTTTACATAAGGGCTTTTTCGGATCACCACATCGTCGATGGTCGTGTTGTATATGGCCAGTTCGTTGTCAAGCACAAAAATTCTTCTTGTTTCGCCATCTTTTTCCCTATGGTACAGATTAAGGTCTCTCTTTTTTTCAGCAGTATATTCAGCGCACTCGAGAAGATATTTCATGCTTTCTTTGTCTACCTTATGGATGCTGCCGACAGGCCTTATGGACTCAATAATTTTTTTCGCTGTTTTATCTATTTTTATTTTTTTTAAAAGATTGGCTTTAAAAGACATTACACCCCCTGTTTAAAGCTTTCAATATAGTGCCCAAATATTTTTTTTACGTCCGGGTTTTTTTCAGCAGCATACAGCCTTTCAAAAGAGCCCCTTTTCCCGTTGTGCGAAAAAGCCAGCGCGTCCCCCACGTCCTTGTAGGCGCTTACACCCAGCTGAAATACAACTGCAGACAACGCATCGATCATTCGATCCTTCAGGTTTCTTCTACCTGCTTTGGTAGGCGACATCCAGGCTCTTTTTGCCATATGCATGGCTGAACTGACCGCATTATAGTTTGAGCCGACCAGCTGGGCTGTTTCCCAGGCCATGTATGCAGCAACAAGCGGACTGTTTTTTAAAGATTCGGGAACCTTTCTGTTCATTTCCGACAAGTCTGTTATGCAAAGCGCCAGCAGGTAATCCATTGTCCCCTGCCTGCCGTATAAAAAAGACCCATTGTTCTGACTCTTTCTGAAATTAAGTGAGCCGGGCAGATCACTCAATGCAGCAGGTTGAATGCCAATTTTATTATTTTTACAAAATTTCGCGATATCTCTTCCGGTATGATTATCAATGTCATTGAAATAATCAAAGGGCAAACCAGTGATAAATGCCCCATGAATGGAGATACCATGATCAATAATGGTTTTAATATGACCGGAATAGTAATCAAAAACGGTCAAACCGCTTTTTTTAATATCTTTAACAGAATTTTTCCCGAGATACTCCAGGTTTCTAATATCAAGCGATTCAAACCCGATGAAAAAATGGGAGGCCCCGGAAAGCCTCAGTTTCTTCAAAAGGTCCTCGTTTTTGGCAACATCTATGGAAACCTGTACCGCATAGTTAAGCTTCAGGTCGCTCTCAATAATCTGGTCAAGAATTTTAACAAGGTTGTTACCCCCGAGCATCAAATTGTCAGGAAGGAAAAAGAAAAATCTTTTTTTCAGTGTGTGGTTGTTTTTCTGAATATTTTTTAACTCATTAATAAAATCTTCAGGGCTTCTAGACATAAACCTTCTATTTTCTTTCGGAAGCGTTGAAATCGAACAGAAATTACAGGAATACGGACAACCGATATAGGGTGTAGTCACATTCAACCGGCACATGTTTGAAAGGATATTGCCTGCAATCGGCAGTTTTCTTAAAAAACTGAGTTTCATTTCAGGAAGCCCATAAACATTTTTACTCCCCCATATGCCGTCTTCCATTGTTCTAAAGCCCGAATATTCACATTTAAGGTCATTCTTTTTAAGGTCGGAAATGATGCTGGTGATCACATCAGAATCACCGGCTCCGATCACCCTTGAAATAAGATCAGGATTCGGAACATATTTCTTAATATAAGTTTCAATGTCGTTGTCTGATGTTGAAACATGAATACCGCCTATGATAACCGGAATTTTGGCATGATTCAGGGGAATGGTTGTTCCGACTGCTGTGGGAAAGTTAGAACTCATGGAAGAGATAAAGACTGCTTCGGGTTTTTTACGTTCACGCACTATAATATCTCTTAAATTTAGTCTCCGGCCGTCAGCTATGAATACTTTTGCATCTTTGTCGGCATGTGATATCTGGTTTGCGATATAGGACGAAGAATAGTTTTCCATGCCGAAATGCTCAAGAATTCCATGTCGCTCTTTTGACAAGTCAGGCTTTAAAAAATCGAGATAATTTTTTTTATTCAGTTTTGAAGCATCAAGACCTGTCAGGTGAGAGACAAGATCGACGGGTGTAAAATCCGGTTCCCCTGTCCTGTCCATAAGGTCGGTCACAAACGGATTAAACATTATGTAATATCTGCTGTTCATCATGAATCTTTTGGCAACAACTTATATTTTATCAAGCAAATCACAGAAAAGGCGGACACCAAAACCGGTACCTCCTGGACCGCAGTATGCATTTCCTTTTTTTGCATATGCAGGACCTGCGATATCAATATGTGCCCACTTTGTTTTTTTCCTAAACTCCGCCAAAAACAATGCGGCTGTAATAGCCCCGCCATAACGAGAAGAGGCAATGTTTTTGATATCTGCAAAGTCGCTCTTGATGAGTTCCTTATAATCTTCAGGAAGCGGAAGCCTCCAGCAACGCTCATCTGTTTTTTCGCCCGATTTTATAATTGCCGATGAAAGCTCATCGTCAGGAGAAAAGACGCCGGCTATTTTTTCTCCAAGAGCCACGACACATGCACCGGTTAAAGTTGCCATATCAATCACAATGTCAGGCTTATTTTTTTTAATAATATATGACAGGGCATCTATCAGTATCAACCTTCCTTCTGCATCTGTATTCCCGATTTCAACTGTTTTGCCTGAATAACTCTTTACAATGTCGCCCGGCCTTGCCGCACTTCCCGATGGCATGTTTTCAACCAGAGGGATAACGCCGGTCACTTTAACACGGGGTTTAAGTTTCGCAACTGTAATCAGGGATGCAGCAGCAGCTGCAGCGCCGGCCATATCCATCTTCATGCTGTCCAGACCATCCGCGGATTTAAGGTTAATACCGCCTGAATCAAAGGTTACGCCCTTGCCGACAAAGACAATTTCCTTTGTAGATTTGACAGGATTGTATTCCATCACAACCATACATGGTTTATTAACGCTTCCTGCTGAAACTGCTAAAAGAGATCCGAACTTCATTCTTTTCATCTCTTTTTCATTCAAGACCGTTACTTTCAATTTTTCTTTTTTAGCCATAGAAACGATTCTCTTTGAAAACAGTTCCGGTGTTTTGTCATTGGGTGGCATTGAAACCCATTCCCGGGCAAGGATTGTACCCTGGCAAATGGTTTCAACACGTTTCGGCAGATGGTTGAATTTTTGTTTTACATCAGGAGGCACCATAAAAGAAATGCGTTTTAGAGGCTTGACCTTTTTGTCCTTTTTATATCTATCAAACAGATGGTTCCCTAAGTAGGCGCCTTCAAGAAACGCTTCAACAACAGACTCTGTCTCGATTTTCAGTCTCTTTGCAGAAGGAAGAACAAAAAGGATTTCTGAAAGCCCTTTTGTAGCGCATGCCTTTACAATACGACCTGCAAGGCTTCTAAATACATCCGGCTTAAGTTTTTCAATCTTGCCGATACCTGTAAAGAAAATCCGTTCAGGCTTAACAGATGGCATATTATACAGTATGATCTCATCGTTTGTTTTACCCTTAAATTCTTTCAGTTTTTTTGCTTCGCGGATAAGGGTTTTTATGATTGATTTCTCATGAATTTCCATGTCTTCACAAACCGGAACAATGAGGGTTGATATTGCGGTCTTTTTCAAATCAGCGGTTGTTAAGTTCAGCATTTTTCGCCTTTCTTAATAAAAAAAGAGGTCAATATTTAGACGTGAAGTACTCCAATAGACAGACTATATAATTAAATGGTTAGGATGTGTCAAATATGAACATGAATGGGCATGAAAAACTTGACTGCTGTCTGTAATTCATTTACATACATTATAATATTTTTCTGTGCGTTAAGCCTTTATTAACCTATATAAATAACACGGACTAAAAAAATGAGTCTCAATATTGTTGAAAAAATTGATGATCTGGTCAAGGTCAGGAATGTTCTGATCAGCGTTTCTAATAAAAACAGACTCGACAAATTTATTCCTGAGCTGATTAAGCTGAATCCCGACATCAAAATCCTTTCAACCGGCGGAACATTTATAAAGATACAGGAAATCCTGGGGAATGCATCTGAGTCCTACCTGACACAGGTATCAGATTATACCGGTCAGCCTGAAACACAGGGCGGCCTGGTCAAAACCCTTGATTTTAAGATTTATTTGGGCCTTCTCACAGAGACTTATAATGATTCGCACCAGCAGGATATCAAGCGCACCGATTCCGTTCCCATCGACATGGTTGTTGTCAACCTATACCCTTTCAAAGAAACAATAATGAAAAAAGACGTAACCCTTGAAGAAGCCCGTGGAAACATTGACATCGGAGGGCCCTGCATGATCCGGGCGTCAGCTAAAAATTTTATTCGGGTTGCGTCGGTTGTAGATCCTGAAGATTATGAAACCGTTGTTTCAGCTCTAAAGGCAAACAGCGGAAAAACGACCCTTGAACTGAGATATGATCTTTCAAAAAAAGCATTTGAGCATACTGCCGGCTATGACCGGGCAATTTCTAATTATATAGCTTCAGGGTCTTTTAAGGAAACCGTTTTGCCCTGCTACAACTTGAAGTGAATCATTTTGAAGCCATCAAATACAGGAGTGATACCATGCCGGATGACCTGAAAAAAATGTACAAAACAATAATGGATGACCACTTTCCTCCTGAAATGGAAATCAGCTTTATTGACGGCAATAAAAGACAGACTCTCTTTTATGAAAAGGTTTCATGGACAATCGACGATGTCAGGAAAGGCCTCAGATACGGCGAAAACCCGGGCCAGGAAGCTGCATTGTTTAAACTTGTCAACGGCAATCTGATCCTCGGTGATACAGAAACCATCCATCCGGGACATTATCTTGCATCAGATATTGAACTGTTGCAATCCGGAAAGCATCCGGGAAAGACAAACCTGACCGATGCTGACAATGCATTAAATATACTCAGGTATTTTGACGACAAGCCAACAATTGTCATTGTCAAACATAACAATCCATGCGGAGTCGCCAGGTCTGACTCACTTGAAACAGCTTATTCAAAAGCTTACATGGCTGACCGAGTTGCTGCATTCGGAGGCTGTATCGCCTCAAACCGACCTGTCGACAAAATTACAGCTGAAAAAATTTCCAGCCAGTATGCAGAGGTTGTTGTGGCTCCTGATTTTGAAGAAGGTGCCATGGAAATTCTTGAAGGAAAAAAAAACCTGAGGGTTATACGTATAAAAAATATTGAGCGCCTGAATTCTTTTACAGGCAAGAAGTATGTTGATTTTAAAAGCCTAATCGACGGTGGACTGATTGCACAATGGTCTTTTACTCCGACTGCCAGAACAAATGAGGATCTAAAGCTTGCGGAATGTGAATACAATGGGAAAACATACAAGATAAATCGGCTGCCTACGGAAAAAGAATATAATGATATGCTGTTTGGATGGCTTGTTGAGTCAGGAATTACGTCTAACTCGGTTATTTATGTCAAAGATGAAGTAACCGTGGGAATCGGAACAGGTGAGCAGGATCGTGTGGGTGTCGCTGAAATTGCAAGGGATAAGGCTTACCGAAAACTGGCGGACCGCCTGTGCTTCGAAATGTATGATGTCTCATACAATGACCTGACAGATGATGATAAAAAACAGGATATTAATAAAAAGGTGAAGAAAGAAAAAGGCGGGCTTATCGAAGCTGCAATGGTGAGCGACGCCTTTTTTCCGTTCAGGGACGGCATTGATGTTGGTTTAAGAGAAGGCGTGTCGTCAGTGATACATCCCGGCGGTTCCCTTAACGACTACCAGTCTATTGAAGCCTGTAATGATGAAGGCGCGACCATGGTGTACACCGGTCAAAGAAGCTTCAAACATTGATGGCTTCATAAAAAGCTAGGTACGGCGCTTCGCGCCGCTATTAAACCAAATAACTATTAATTTTAAACTGTTAGATGGCTTATCTTTATTTTAGTTATTTGGAAGGGCGTATCTACATTATCTCCTAAGGTTTCATCACTAAATGAAGGGAGCAAGAGAGTGTCACAAAAAGTCGAAATCGAAAAACGCAGCAAACCAAGAGTTTATTATAAAACAGATATACTGCTTAAGCTGGATAAATTTGAGGTCCGGGCATTAGGAAGTTCTAGAGATCTCAGTTTAAAAGGAATATACGTTAAAACAGATGATGATATACCGGTGGGAACGGAGTGTATGGTAGAAATCAGCCTTTCCGGAACAACCGGAAATCTTCCACTTAAAATGCAGGGAGCCGTTGTACGTAAAGAGCTGTCAGGAATAGGCATCTCTTTCAACTCCATGGATATAGATAGCTATACACACCTGAAAAACGTAGTAAGATACAACTCTGCAGACCCTGATATTATCTACTAGGAGATCCGGCTGACAAGCAACTGATTTATAATAACATATATTATGGAGACATCATAATGTGACCCTTCCCCAAAAAAGTGGACGCTGGGTTAAGCCGTTTTTTTCAAATTGCCAGATCAAATACGAATTTATACATTTTATTTTTTTT
>JAFDJC010000078.1 GCA_019307665.1 Deltaproteobacteria bacterium
ACCGAGACATTCATTTTTTTCGGTGGCTATCGCAAAGAGGAGACACCCGTTCCCATCCCGAACACGGAAGTTAAGCTCTTTAGCGCCGATGGTACTGCCTGGGCAGCTGGGTGGGAGAGTAGGACGCCGCCGAAAATCTTTATAAAAAGGCTCGGAATACCTGTAATGGATTCCGGGCCTTTTTTATTCTGTAATAGTTGCCATAATACATAATTTCTGCTAACTTGAAAAAGTATAAAGGCTTAATTTAAGCTCATTTTTCATTAACCTTCTTCTCAGGGCATACGTGCACTTTTTCAATAGCCTGAAAACAAATATCGCGGCAAGTCTCGCGATTCTTCTTTTGATAGCCATGCTGTTTATTGATTTTATCATGGTTGTCACAGCACAGAAGAATTTTATTCAATCTGAGCTTACAAAAGGTCATTTATTTTCTTCCTTAGTGAATAAGTATATCGAAAATCGACCCGACACATCATCTGCCGTGTTACAAAGTGATTTTAGGAAAAACATTGATGAATTTTTAAACGATTTTAAAATTTCCGGTGCGCTTGTCATAGATAAAAACGGCAATCAAATATATCAAACAGATTTTAATAACATAGAGTTAAAAAAACTTGAGCAGGTAATTTTTAATTCTTTACGGGAAGATAAGGAATCGGTTCATTTAACAGGAAGTACCTGGGGTGTTTTCTGGAGACAACGTCAGACGCTGTCCATGGCAATTCCATTGCATCTTGACGGAAGGATTGTTGCAGGAACAGGGATAGTCATCAATCTTGACAAGTTTTACAGTAATTTGCGCGATTCACAGCAACTTGTCATGTTTTACATTATTATGAATACACTTATCCTGACATGTATTGGTTTTTACCGGATGCACAGACTATCGGTCAAACCCATCCATCGCCTAGTCAAAAGGGCTTCAGAATACAGCGATAAAGAAAACTTTGTTTTTAAATATGAAAAGGAGAAAAATGAGTTTGGGCATTTGTCTCGGGCATTAAATAGTATGCTGGTGCGTATCGCAGATGATAGAGAAATGCTTCAGGCATCCCTTGAATCACTTGAAAAAACAAATTTCCAGTTGAAAAAGGCCAGGAATGAGATTATTGGAGCCGAAAAGCTTGCATCTGTAGGAAGATTATCAGCAGGAATTGCACATGAAATTGGAAACCCTATAGGTATTGTCCTGGGATATCTTGAACTGTTAAAACAAAAAACAATATCTGCTGATGAAAAGAAAGATTTCATCAATCGTGCTGAAAATGAAATAGCAAGAATAAATGTTATCATAAGGCAACTACTCGACTTTTCAAGGCCTGCTGTTGAAAAGATTGAAAATATCTCCATTCATGAAATTATTAACGAAGTGATCAATATTTTACGTGTCCAGCCCTTAATGAGTAGTATAAAAGTTGATACTTTTTTTAATGCAGAAAATGACAGGATTCATGCAGACTCGAATAGATTGCACCAGGTTTTTCTGAACCTGATGATAAATGCCTGTGATGCGATTTCATCAGGAGAAAACAAAGAAAATGGTAAGATTCTAATAAAGACCAAAGTTGTTGTAAACAATGGGCAGCCTGATATGATGAAAATCGAGTTTGTCGATAATGGCCCGGGTATTTTGCCTGACAATCTTGTTAATATATTCGATCCCTTTTATACCACGAAAGAGCCTGGAAAAGGGACTGGTCTGGGGTTGTCCGTCAGCTTTATGATTGTGGAACAGATCGGTGGAACAATAAAGGTTGGGGATGCCGGGAGTGCCGGCACTAGTATGACTGTATGCCTGCCATTTGGCAAAAAGTATCATGGGAAATAAAAAGAAAAAACATATGGATAAGATCGGAAAATATATTCTTGTTATTGATGATGAAGAAAATATGCGGCATATGCTCAAAACATTGCTTGAGAAATCCGGGTATATTGTAGAAACTGCGTCTGACGGGTCCGAGGCCCTCAAGATGGTGGACCAAACTTTATATGATTTTATTCTTTGCGATCTCAAGATGCCGAATATAGATGGTATGGAATTTTTTGAATCTGCACGGGATAAACTCTGGGCAACCACTGTGATTATGATGTCCGCTTACGGCACAATAGATACGGCCATTGAATCAATGAAACAGGGAGCATATGACTTTATTTCCAAACCCTTCAAGTCCGATGAAGTCCTCTTGACCCTTAAAAAGGCAGAAGAACGGGAAAGTTTAAAAAGAGAAAACAGGTGGCTTAAAGAACGTATTAAAAAAATACAAGAAAACTATAAATTCGGCAAGCTGGTTGCAAAGAGCAAAGCCATGCAGTCTGTCTTCAAACTGTCTGAAAAAGTAGCGCAATACAATACAACGGTTTTGATTCTCGGTGAAAGCGGAACCGGAAAAGAACTGATTGCAAGGGGTATCCATAGCAGGTCAGAGCGGTCCGGAATGCCTTTTGTGCCAGTTAACTGTGGGGGAATTCCTGACAGTTTACTTGAAAGCGAATTTTTTGGATATAAAAAAGGTGCCTTTACCGGTGCTGATACCAATAAGAAAGGGCTTTTTGAAGAGGCGGATGAAGGAACAATGTTTCTTGATGAAATTGGGGAGTTGCCCCAGCCTTTGCAGGTCAAATTATTGAGAGTATTGCAGGAAAGTGAAATAAGACCGGTTGGTGAGTCAAAAACAAAAAAAATAGATGTACGCGTCATTGCGGCCACAGCTAAAAACCTGGAGGATGAAGTTAGTCAGGGCAATTTTCGTGAAGATCTTTATTACAGGTTAAATGTACTAAAGATTGAACTGCCGCCTTTAAGAGAACGAACTGAGGATATCCCTTTGTTAAATCAATATTTCATTAACCTGTTTAATGAAAAATTTAACAAAGATATCAGGGAAATATCACCATCGGCTGTATCGCTTCTGTTGAACAGGCAATGGCCTGGTAATGTTAGAGAACTGGAAAATGCAATAGAGAGGGCAATTGTACTCGCAGAGGAACCTGTGCTTATGCCTGAAAACTTCCTTCCTGAGATTGAAAAAAAAATGGGTAAAGAAGATTTGAATGATATTTTTGATGGCTATTCTCTTAAGATCGCAAAGGAAAAATTTGAAACAATGATGATTACAAAGGCGCTTGTAAAAACAGAAGGGAATCGATCCCAGGCATCAAGGCTCCTTGAAATAAGTCATCCTTCATTATTGAGCAAGATTAAGGCCTATAGCATTAAAGCCTAGTGTGAACATTTCAAAAGTACCTGCCCAAGAGACTGTCCTAATATAGGATTAATGAAATCAATACCGATTTCTTGCATTTAATGGATGTATGATTATATTTTACTGACTATGAAAGAAAATAATGAAAAAATACCAAACCCAAAAGAGCTTGAAAAGGAAATCGGCGAGTTCCTGAGTAGAAAGTTCGGTGACAGTGTAAAACTTGTATCACCGGTTGCTTTATCCCAGGTTGAAACATCTGACAAAATAGGGGAAGGGGTAAAGCTTGAGAAGCCCATCGATTTTGACCTGATCCCTGAGGAACTTGTGGATTATCTGGATCAGTATATTGTCAAACAGGATGCTGCTAAATCTGTTCTGGCCACAAAGATATGCACTCATTTTAACCGGGTAAGGCGATATCAGACCTCGCTTGACAGCTTTGACGAAAAGATGATCGGTAATATCAAAAACAATGTGTTGATGGTCGGACCTACCGGTGTCGGTAAGACCTACATGATCAAACTGATCGCTGATAAGATCGGAGTGCCTTTTGTAAAAGGAGATGCAACTAAATTCAGCGAAACCGGGTATGTGGGCGGAGATGTTGAAGATCTGGTCAGGGATCTTGTTAGAGAGGCAGATAATGATTTGAATCTTGCACAATTTGGAATCATTTATATTGATGAAATAGACAAAATTGCTTCCACACCGAATATGCTGGGTGCGGATGTTTCAAGAACAGGTGTTCAGCGAGCCCTGCTTAAACCTATGGAAGAAACAGATGTTGAGTTGAAGGTCCCTCATGATCCGGTTTCCATGATGCAGGAAATCGAGCGCTACAGAAGATCCGGCAAAAGAGAACAGAGTTCTGTGAATACAAGGAATATATTGTTTATCATGAGCGGCGCTTTTTCCGGCCTGGAACAGATCATCAGAAAACGAATCACAGACCAGGTGATAGGATTTGGCGCAAAAATCAGAAAGCCGGACCAACAGTTTGAAATTCTAAAACATGTTAAGTCGGAGGACTTAATAAAATATGGTTTTGAATCTGAATTTGTAGGTCGCCTGCCTGTTAAGGCGGTTTTCGAGGTACTTTCAGAAGATGATTTGTTCAACATTCTAAAAAATCCCAACAATTCGATTATACTGGGAAAGAAGCTTGATTTTGCAGCATACGGTATTAATGCCAGGTTTGATCTTAATGCGTTGCAAAATCTTGCCAGGAGGGCCGCTGAAGAAAATACCGGTGCCAGGGGCCTTGTGAGTGCGGTTGAAGAAGCTTTGCTTGAATTTGAGAAAAAACTGCCGTCAACATTGATAAAGAAATTTGCTATATCGGGTCCTGTGGTGGAAAACCAGAAAAAAATGCTCCAGGAATTGATTGAATCACATGAGACACAAAGCTATGATAATGAATTCCGGCGGATTGAAAATGAAGAAAAATTATTAACAAAGGAATACATCGGTAAAAACCGGAAGTACCTTGCCAAAAAAATTAACCTTCGGCTCACTGAAGCGAGGATTGACATTGCGGCCAGATTCTTTTGCCGAAATATAACGAATATTGAAACTGCTGTAAAAAAAATAAGAAAATACTATGATGAAGTTAAAAAAGTGGAACTCTATTTTTACAATAAACACAATATCAATGTTGTAATGGAAGATAATGCCATCGACTTCATTATAGAAGAATTTTTAAACCTTCCGGAAGATTTTGAGAAAGTTTACCAAAAAATAGTCTCTGATTTTGAATATGGCTTGAATCTGGTTCGTGAAAAGACAGGGAAGACCCGGTTTTTTATTGCACGCAAAGATCTTGAAGAGCCGGACAAATATATTGGAGAGCTTTTAAGAGATAAATCTAATGTTCCGGAACCATCTGACGACTGATAGGGTAAATGATGATAGGAATTTCAAAGCTTTACTGCGGTACTGTTGAACCGTCTGATGCACTTCGTTATGGACGCGACTCCGGGAAATTACCATCCCATCTTCTTCAGTTCTCAAGTGACAAACGGCCTGTTGTTGTCTGGAATATCACCAGGCGCTGCAATTTAAAATGTGTTCACTGTTATGCGAAGGCTGATGCAAATTCATCCGACAATGAACTTGACACCGAACAGGGTAAAGAGCTGATTGACGACCTCGCAGGGTTCGGAGTGCCGGTTATTCTGTTTTCAGGAGGAGAACCTTTGGCGAGGAAGGATTTGCCTGAACTTGCCGCATATGCGGTGGAAAAGGGAATGCGGGCTGTTATTTCTACAAACGGCACACTGATATCAGAGAAAATTGCCAGAACATTGAAAGAGATCGGCCTTTCATATGTGGGAATCAGCATAGATGGGACGGAAAAGATAAACGACCGTTTCCGGGGAGTCAGCGGTGCTTTCAAGTCAGCCATTGAAGGGATAAAAAATTGTCAAAGCGCCGGTATCAAAGTCGGACTCAGGTTTACGATTAACAAGTATAATGCAGATGAAATTCCTGCTATTTTTGACATCCTTGAAGATATGGACATTCCAAGAGTTTGTTTTTACCATCTTGTTTATGCCGGCAGAGGCTCAAAGATGATTGAAGAGGATCTCTCTTACGAAGAAAGCAGAAAGGCAGTCGACCTTATAATGGATAGAACAAGAAGTCTTCATGAAAACGGTAAGCCAAAAGAGGTTTTGACTGTAGACAACCATGCTGACGGCCCCTACCTTTATTTAAGGCTTCTTAAGGAAGATCCGGATCGTGCAGCAGAAGTTTTAAAGCTTCTTGAAATGAATGGGGGCAACAATTCAGGAAGAGGAATCGGATGTGTAAGCTGGGATGGAGAAGTATACGCCGATCAATTCTGGAGGCATCACAGCTTTGGAAATGTCAGGGAAAGGCCTTTTTCTAAAATTTGGACCGATACTTCAGATCCGTTGATGAAAAAACTCAAAGAAAAGAAAAAGCATGTTAAAGGGAAATGTGCTTCCTGCAGATGGCTCGATATATGCGGCGGGAATTTCAGAGTCAGGGCCGAAGCCGCTACCGGTGATCTCTGGGCACCCGACCCGGCCTGTTACTTAACAGAAGAAGAAATAAGAAAAATTTGATGGCTTCGTAAAAAGTCCAATTCCTGTGTTGCGCTGCATCCTGAACTCATTCAACGTACTATAAGTACGCCTCATTCTTCAGGATTTGCGTGCCTTGGACTTAAACTTTTTTCTTTGCCATCACAATTGTAACATGTTACAAGACTGTCAAATTTAGTGTCCGTATTTTATAAAATGAAAAGGAGTCAAGATGCTTTTCCCTGATTACAGACCCAGAAGGCTAAGGCAGAGTGAAGGTTTACGCCGACTTATACGAGAAACGGTGTTAACGATAGATGATTTGATATTGCCGCTTTTTGTTATTGACGGCAAAGGAGTAAAAAATCCCATACCGTCGATGCCCGGCCATTTTCAGCTGTCTGTTGACAATTTGATTAAAACCGTAAAAACTGCTGCAAATGCTGGCATACCGGCTATAATGCTATTCGGAATACCGGACAAAAAAGACCCTCTTGCCACACGTGCATATGCAAAAGATGGAATCGTACAAAAAACAATTAAGTCATTGAAAAACAAAGTCCCTGAAATGGTGGTTATCACCGATGTATGCCTTTGCCAATATACTGACCACGGACATTGCGGCGTTGTTGACGGTAACGTTATAGACAACGACGCAAGCCTGGATCTTCTGGCAAGAGTTGCCCTTTCACATGCAAAGGCTGGTGCCGATATGGTTGCGCCTTCTGACATGATGGACGGACGTGTTGCAGAAATTCGGCAAACACTGGATGAAAATGATTTAAGCCGGATTCCGATAATGTCTTATGCGGCAAAATATTGCTCCGCATACTACGGCCCTTTTCGCGAGGCTGCTCATTCAGCACCACAGTTTGGCGATAGACGGACCTATCAAATGGATCCGGCCAATGCTGTTGAGGCAATTCGGGAGGTTTCCATGGACGTGGAGGAAGGTGCTGATATTGTAATGGTTAAACCGGCCCTGCCGTACCTTGATATTATATATAGAATTCGTGAGGAGACCGACCTTCCGGTTGCAGCCTACAATGTAAGCGGAGAATATTCCATGGTTAAGGCAGCTGAAAAAATGGGCTGGATAGATGGAAGCAAAGTAATGATTGAGACATTGACAGGCATAAAGCGCGCCGGAGCCGATATGATCATAACCTATTTTGCCTTGGAAGCAGCGGAACTGATTAACGGATCAAAATGAATATTCCGGAACATTCAACTGAAAAAAAGGAAAGCAGTTTAAGGCTTGTTGCCTGGGAAACCACAAGAAACTGCAATCTGTCATGCAAACACTGCAGGGCTTCTGCCACCATGGGCCCCTATTCGGGCGAACTGGACACATCGGCATCATTGAAACTCCTAGATCAGATAGCTCAAGTAGGAAAACCCATTGTAATACTCACCGGCGGCGAGCCCTTGCTGCGTGAAGATATTTTCGAGGTCGCAGGTTACGGCACATCAATTGGCCTGAGGATGGTAATGGCGCCCAACGGAACCTTAATCACAAAACCAATTGCAGAAAAAATGGCAAAAGCTGGAATCGCCCGGATCAGTATAAGTCTTGACGGGGCAACTGCCGAAAGCCATGACAAATTCAGGGGTGTGAAAGGCGCGTTTGAAGGTGCTCTTTGCGGCATCCAATATGCAAAGGATGCAGAAATTGAATTTCAGATCAATACAACGATTACCAAAACAAATCTTGATGAAATCCCGGCGATACTCGATTTGGCAGTTAAGTTAGAGGCAGCGGCCCACCATATTTTTCTTCTTGTACCAACAGGACGCGGCAAATACATCGTTGATCAGGAAATTACTGCAAGGGAATATGAGAATACCCTGAACTGGTTTTATGATCAGCGTGACACGGTTCCACTCCAGCTTAAAGCAACATGCGCTCCACACTATTATCGCATCTTAAGGCAGAGGGCCAAAGAAGATGGAAAATCCGTAACCTTTAAAACCCACGGACTCGACGCTGTCACCAGGGGGTGCCTGGGCGGTATTGGCTTTTGTTTTATATCGCATACCGGAATCGTTCAGCCGTGCGGTTTTCTGGATTTAAACTGTGGTGATGTCACTAAAAATAAGTTTCCGGATATCTGGAACGATTCTGAAATTTTTCATTCCCTTCGCGACTACGGTCAACTTAAAGGAAAATGCGGACAGTGTGAATTCAGGAGAGTTTGCGGCGGATGTAGAGCCCGGGCCTTTGAAGCCACAGGCGACTACCTTGCCGAAGAACCACTTTGCACTTATCAGCCGCAAGTACTCAGTGTTTAATAGGTTTTTTTGGGAATCCCATGCGTTTGTAAAATTCGGGAAGTCTTTTTTTGTCGTAAGAAGGGCACTCATCAAGTATTTCTTTTGTTGCTTGCTTTTTAAGGGGCCATTCATTTGATTTTTTTGCAAAAATAAAATCGTTACTTAGATTCGCATAACATGAACAACCGGGAGTGCAGAAATTTCTGCTTGTTTCATCCCAGATGTCCTTAATTGGTTTTTCATGGATATTTCCAAATGAAAGCATTGTAAAATCACAAGGGCATACATTTCCCTGGGAATCTATAAACATATAGTTAAAACCTGCTCCGCATCCATAATATTTTTCGCCTTCAAAAAAATCATAAGCAAAAACACCTGGATAACCTTTTGTCTTTGTGCATTTCTTCTGAATCTCAAAAATCGTTTCAACATTTTCAGGGGTCAGTTTCTCTTCAGGTTTTGTTGTGAGCTTTCCGCTTAATATGGGGGAAGTGAGCCTCATGTCATTAATTCCAAGGTCCTTAAAAAAGTCAATAACCTTAAAAATTTCAGGACGGTTGCTGACGAGTGTTTTGTCAGGTACAAAGGAAACAGCGACATAAAAACCCTCATCCTGGAAAAGTTTAATTGCGTTTAAGGCATAATCGTAAATACCTTCTGTTCTCCTTCCTTTATCGTGGACTTCTGCTTTGTAATGATCAAGACTTATCACAGGGATTTCAAGTCCTGCATCTTTCAATCTTTTAACACGCTCTCTTGTCAGTTTGTAGCCTGTTGTAAACATAATAGGCATAGATCTTTCATCAACTGATGCAATAATTTCTTCAAGGTCATCACGTAAAAGTGGCTCACCTCCGGTAAATCCAATAACGCTTACTCCTAAATCCTGGACTTCTGATATGGCTTTTTTTATCTGATCAAGCGTAAGAATGTCCTTTTTTGATCTGTCGGAAAAAGAACAATGCCAGCAGTCGCAAGGGCACTGTGGTGTAATGGCAAAATTTGTTACAACTGGAAAAGGAGTCCCGGAAGTTATGGTGACAACGCCTTTAAGAAAACGATCATACGCAAGGGATGGAAAGAACGGAGTAAAAGTATTTGAGAAAATTTTATCCCCTATTTTTGTAAGCTTGCCTTCCTTTGAAACATAGTTCATGGCAAGCTTCTGCTTTAAAGTAAGGGGTGAGAGTTCTTTGTTCATGCCCATTTTAAGAGTTGCAACAAGCCTTTTAATCCCGTAAAGCTGAGTTCCGTTATGTTTTCTCATTTATGTTTTCTCCAAATTATTTTAATTCAAATCGCCGGATCAAATCTCAATTCTTCCATTGGCCAGGGCATTTAAGAGAAGTGTTATCGGTCTGTCTTCTTCGCTTTTTCCTGTGAACCGGATAGGTCCCGGGCTTCTATAATGGTCCTCTCCCGGCGTCGCTGCCAGCCATTTTTCCCTTAACGCCTTGACTGTTTTAAAGGAGGTGGAATTAATATCCACTACACTTTTCTCAATTACAAGGGATAGCTTTCCTCCTCTTTCTTCAAGGTGCATCAGGGGGGCAATCGGAATGCCGATCGGCTCCCATTCCGAAAAATCCAGCTCCAGATTTTTAATCGCCGCCATCTGGCCGGTGGCACCGTTTGCAATCAGGGAGAATACAGTCAGTCCTAAATTATATGTGTAGTTGCAGTCAAAACAGCTGGGATCGCTTCCTCGGCCATCATAGCCATAAAAATGGGTTTGTGTTTTTAGGTTTGGAACTGATTTTTTAAAGATTTTCTGTATAGCGTCAGGTATCTCTTCTTTTTTCTTTAATGCACGGGCGTTAGACAGGGCCTGCCTTAGTGTCTTTATCGAAATAATAGATTCTTTAACAAGAAGGTATTCTGTTTTTCCATAGTTCTTGAAAAGTATCGGCCCGAAAAAGTCAGGATCAAGATCTTCAGCCTTGAGTGTCTGTATGTAATAGGACTCCTGAATGCCGATTTTGTATATACCTTTTTCTTTTAAAAAATTAAGGTAGTCTTTAACGAGTCCCATGATTATTTTATCTGTTTCAACAAGAGAGAACTGAAAATTTCCGTGACTGTCTCTTTCAGTAAGGAGCCCTTCCTGGAAGAAATCAGGCATGTCGTTGAACAGATCATCATCCCTTGTATTCCATACTGAGATGCAGCCCTCCTCCCTCGACTGCCTTGCCAGCCTTCTGAGATAATCAAGCTTGTCTTCAAGCAGAAGAAATTCCGCATGAAAACTTTTATCATGCATCTGATTATATTCTACAATAATGACATTCAGTTTTGTTATGAATATCTGTATTTCATTGATAAACTCGAGAACTCCCTCGGGGATTACAAGAACACCGTAATTTTTTCCGACCGCCGCCCTTCTGGTAATACCGTCGCAGATCATTCTCGACAGATGCCGCAGAGTCATTCCAAAGGCTGTATAATCTATTGTGTTATTTTGCTCTGCCTTTTTAATTCTTTCTTCATCTATATAATCAGCGAGGTCTTCACCTATGAGCGTCATGTTGGCATGGGTCTGCAAGGCAACTTCAAATGCAAGATGACTGGCGACCCGCCCCATTACTTTGCATATATGCCAGTATTTGACATCCGAACTACTGTCAGTACACAGGTTGCTGATTTCTTTGGAGAAGGCTCGCGCAGCAGTATGAAAACCAAACGACATGGCGCATAAAACTTTGCCGTTCCTGTCTCTAACCTGAATATCGCCATCAATTGTTTTTGGGACGCCTATGACCTGGACTCCATCGTCAGCTAGTTCCTGAGCCAGGAATGCTGCATTTGTGTTGGAGTCGTCACCTCCGACGATGACAAGCGCATCAAGGGCGAGTTCTTTGCATGTCTCCCTTGACAGTCTCATTTTATCTTCAGTATCAATTTTAGTACGCCCTGTCTTGATCATTGAAAACCCGCCAATGTTCCGGTGGCGATCAACAAGTTCTTTGGTAAGCTCGATGGTAGTATTTTCAATAATGCCGTCAGGACCGAGAAGAAAACCATAGATTTTCGTTTTTGGATTTACCTTTTTTGCCGCATCAAACAGGCCTGCAATTACGTTGTGCCCCCCCGGTGCAGGACCGCCTGAAAAGACAATGCCAATATTCCGGTGCCGGCTGAATTTTTCTTTAAAGAGTTCATCAGGAGAATCTACACTGCAAATACTTTGTACTTTATTATTTACAAGGCTCGGAAGCTGTTTATTTGCTTCTCTGTCAATATCAAAGCTATATTCTTCAACATTTTTCAGAGTCGTATACGGATTTTTGAAAACATCGCACACCGGCGGCATATAGTTTCTTCTTTCAAGAAGTTCCGGGTTGACATTTCCTGTAACACTTTTTACTTCAGGGCGGTTAAGAAATTCTTCAATGTTGACTGCCTCCTTCTTCGCCATTATGATATCCTCCGCTATATATGTTGAAACTGTTATATTTCGTTCAGGCACTATTTAATTTCAATTCTATTACGACCGGCATTTTTGGCTGTATACATCGCCTGATTCATTCTTGAAAAGACCTCCTGGTGATTTTTATCGCCGGGTACAGCTTCAGTTACGCCAAGACTAATGGTTATTCTTACAGTTTCTTTTCTATGTAGAAATTCGATGTTCTC
>JAFDJC010000262.1 GCA_019307665.1 Deltaproteobacteria bacterium
TATAAAACATTGCTAAAAGCAAGCAATGTCCAGGCTTTTTCAGTCGGAGTTAATCCGATTGATAATCACTATTTTAAGTTTTATTAGAATGTGTCACTAATCCTGGAGTTTTTGTTTGTTGATCTGAACGTCGATCTGCGTGATCTCTTTCCGAAAACTGTCGTAATCCTTCGATTGATTCTGGTAGAAAGATTGATTTATTAAAACATTCTGCTTCAATACGTAACCCCTCATCAAGAGGCATACCAAATCCACGTTGAGCTGCTTCTTTATCACTATGGATTGCGGGTTGTGGTAATGTACAAATAAATTTTCCTAATTCTATGGCTCGTTCCAATGATTTTCCCTGTGGGACAATTTCGTTTGCGAGCCCTATACGATATGCTTCATTGGCATCAATAACCCTACCTGTAATAATCAATTCCATTGCTCGGCCAAAGCCTATAATACGTGGTAACCGTTGGGTACCTCCATCAGCTAAGCCAATATTCCAGCGACGACATGTCACTCCAAAGGAGGCATGTTCTTCAACTATTCGTATATCTGCAAAACATGCCCATTCCAATCCGCCGGCATAAGCCAAGCCATTTACTGCTGCAATAATTGGTTTATAGATATCAGTCCATCGACTTGGTCCAAGGTAACCCTCACGTTTCCCAAGGGAGTGTGCTTTTATTTCATTTGGATCAGTTGAGACAATACCTTCCGCATCCTTCAGATCGCCACCCGCACAAAACGCTTTATCCCCAGCGCCTGTGACAATTGCAACCTTTGCTGTATTATCCTTCTTGAAATGAGTCCATGCCTCTATTAATTCACGATGAGTAGTCGAACCAATGCAATTATGAACCTCTGGACGGTTGAAAGTAATTATTGTGACTTCACCACTCTTCTCATAAAGTATTTCTGAATAATCCATTTTAAATTCTCCATTACAAGTTGATTCAGGATGGTTCAACCATTAATTATCAGGTACGTTTTTCCTGACATTATATTTTTATCATGTCAACACAAAATGACCGGTATTTTCTTGATGAAGTTCGCGAAATCATATGCTTACATCACCATTCAATCTATGCCGAAAAAATGAAATGCGACTTAATGTCTTTCTGAACAGATCATTAATATATGCCTTGAAATACTCCTTCTTTACTCCTTGCATTATGCGGCTTTGTTGGATATAATGTTCAGTTAAATTTAATATAATCAATCGATTTGGCATTTTAATATGAACCAACAAATAGATATATCAGCTTTTAGACACCTTTATCCATTTGAGTCCCATTATCTTGACTTGAACGGCCTTAAATATCACTATCTTGACGAGGGAAAAGGCGAACCGATTGTCATGCTTCACGGGAACCCCACCTGGTCTTTTTATTATCGAAGCCTGGTTAACGCGCTTTCAGGAGAATACCGGACCATCGTGCCGGATCACATCGGCTGCGGCCTGTCCGACAAACCGGATGATAAAACCTACGATTACAGGCTGAAAAGCCGTGTCGACGACCTGGAAAAACTATTGGACCATCTTGATATTAATGAAAACATTACACTGATCGTACACGACTGGGGGGGGATGATCGGCATGGCATACGCACTCCGATCTCCAGAACGGATTGCAAGGCTCGTCATAGCAAACACCGCTGGTTTTTTTACACCCAACGACAAAGGGATTCCCTTCAGGCTATGGCTGATCAGACACATCGCACCGTTTGCAGTGCCGGCTGTTCTCGGGTTAAATATTTTTTCATTTGCCGCCCTTTACATGGCATCCTCAAAAAAGCTTCCAAAAGATGTAAAGGCCGGATTGACGGCGCCTTACAACTCCTGGAATAACCGGATTGCCACTCTGAAATTCGTACAGGATATTCCCATAAAAGAGAGCGATCCAAGTTATCAGCTTGTGGATTCAGTACAGGCAAATCTTCACAAGCTATCTGATATCCCTAAACTGATATGCTGGGGAGAAAAAGATTTTGTGTTTACCATGGAATTCTTCAAAGAATGGAAAAGACGATTCCCTGATGCTGAATTTCATACGTTTCCTGATGCAGGACATTATATTTTTGAAGATGTTCCTGATAAAATTTTACCCTTGGTAAAGAGTTTTTTAAAAAACCATCCGATATCCTGTAATGACTGCTGAAAAAAAGAAAAAAGGGTTTTTTGATAAAATAAAAGATCAATTATTCAACTAAAAAGGTAATACAATATAAAATGGACGAACAGAATTACAGCAGAACAGAAGACATTGTGAATGTGTCTTATTTTCTTAAGGAAAACTCTAATAAATTTCCCTATAAACGGGCTGTCGTCTTCCCGGAAGGTCGTGACGGCAACGGCCGTGTGGCCTATACACACCTAACCTTCAGGCAGCTTGACCGGGAGTCCGACAGGATAGCGGCGGGCCTTGAAAAAGCAGGTATCACCAGGGGAACACGAACCATACTCATGGTTAGACAGAGCATTGACTTCTTTGCACTGACCTTTGCCCTCTTCAAAGCCGGTGCGGTACCGGTGGTTGTCGACCCCGGGATGGGCATCAAGAGGATGCTGAACTGCATGAGCGAAGGGAGACCCGAAGCATTTATAGGAATACCCCTTGCACATGTGCTGAGAACAGTCTACCCAAAATTTTTCAGTACAGTGAATACATTTGTTACTGTGGGGAAAAAGTATTTCTGGAGCGGTTTAACACTGAAGCAAATAAGAGAAACCGCCCCCCTTGTTCATAAGACCGCAGAAACCGTCAGGAATGAAACTGCCGCAATACTCTTCACATCAGGCAGTACCGGACCTGCAAAAGGTGTTGTATATACGCACGGCACATTTGACGCTCAGATCAGACAAATCAGGTCCCACTTTGAGATCGGACAGGATGAAATAGACCTGCCCACATTCCCTCTGTTTGCCCTTTTCGATCCTGCCCTCGGCATGACAGCGATTATACCGGATATGGATCCAACCAAACCAGCCCTCGTTAACCCTGAAAAAATCATTGAGGCCATCATCAACCATGGCGTCACCAACATGTTTGCCTCCCCTGCCCTTTTAAATCGTGTTGGACGATACGGAAAGGAGAAAGGGTTAAGGCTTCCGTCACTCAAACGGGTTGTATCAGCCGGAGCCCCTGTATTGCCGTCAAACATAGAGCAATTCTCGTCCATTTTGACAAAGGACGCTGAAATTCATACACCTTACGGTGCAACCGAGGCGGTTCCCATTGTTTCTATTTCAAGCCACGAAATTCTTTCCGAAACAAAAGAACTGAGTGAGAAAGGATTCGGCACATGCGTCGGCAGACCGATTAACGACACTGAAATACGCCTTATTAAAATAAACGATGAACCCATTGAAAACTGGTCTGAAGATCTTATGGTTCCCGAAAATGAAATTGGTGAAATTATTGTAAAGTCGCCTGTGGTGTCACGATGCTACTTTGAAAAACCCAAATATGATGCGATTCATAAAATCATTGACGGCTACGGATTTTGGCACAGGATGGGCGATCTTGGATGGAAAGACAATAAAGGTAGAGTCTGGTTCTGCGGAAGAAAGACCCACCGTGTAACCACCCAAAATGGCGTGCTTTACACTATTCCTTGCGAAGCAATATTTAATGCTCATCCCGCTGTATTTCGAAGCGCCCTTGTGGGTATTGGAAAACCTGCTAATCAGAAACCGATTATCTGTATCGAAATAGAACCGAGTCAAAAACCAAATAAAAAAACCCTTGGAAAAGAACTCCTTGCTCTCGGGACACAAAATATTATCACAAAAGACATTAAAAAAATCCTTTTCCATAAGTCTTTTCCGGTAGACATCAGGCATAATTCAAAAATCTTCAGGGAAAAACTGGCAATATGGGCTGAAAAAAAACTCGATAAAAGGCAAGGCTAATGACGGAAGGACAAAAAAAAGATATTCTCGTAACCGGCGGCGGCGGTTTTTTAGGAAAAGCTATTGTAAAACAGCTCATAGAAAAGGGGGAAACGGTTGTCAGTTTTTCCCGCGGTTTTTATCCAGGCCTTCAATCCTTGGGCGTCAAACAGATACAGGGTGATCTCGGAGATAGAGATACTGTAATGAATGCTGTAAAAGGAATGGATCTTGTTTTCCATGTTGCAGCAAAGGCCGGTGTTTGGGGCGGATATAATGAGTACTTTAAGCCTAACGTTATCGGCACAAGAAACATTATTGAGGCCTGCCGGACCCATCAGGTTTCCAGGCTTATCTATACCAGTTCGCCAAGTGTTGTTTTTTCAGGTCAGGACATGGAAGGCGTAGATGAATCAGCACCCTACCCTGATAAGTCGCACAATAATTATACTAAAACAAAAACCATTGCGGAAAAGGAAATCACACAAGCGGCCAAACAGGGGCT
>JAFDJC010000263.1 GCA_019307665.1 Deltaproteobacteria bacterium
CTTCAGATCATTTTTGGCAGATTTTGAAGAGCAAAAACCTTGAAATAGTCTTCTATTACTGCGTCTTTTGCTCTTAAATATCTACCAAAACTAACCTAAATCTGAGCGCCAAAAATGTGAATTTATTTTTGCGCGAACCCTAAATCCGAGCGCTACTTGGAACAATTATTTTTTTCCGCGTCCCCTAATAGCGTTGGAAATAGCCATTTCAAGATCCTGTGTTCCAAATGATTTTATATGGTAGTAAAAAATCCTCTGCTGCCTGGCATTGCTTTCGAATTCAGGGGTATTGGTTTCAGCACAGACAATAATGCGTAAGTTTTCCGCAATACCCTTTATTATAGATATGAATCCGCAGTCTTCCTCCAGGAGCCCGGAATCAAGCAGCAGGACGTCGACACTCCGGTTCTGGAGGGTCATTAGCGTTTCTTTAAGTGTTTTTAATTGGAGCATGCTGATGCCCATGTCTGTCAAAAAAGGCTGAAGCTTCGATGACAGCAGTCCAGTCGGCTCAGCAATGAGGATTGTTTTTTCTGTGGCCATAACAACTCTTGAGCTTTCATAGGGTTATGAGTTGCATTCACCTTATAAACCGTTTTTCAAAGCAACATTTGTGCCGTTTTTGACTTTTTTAACTTTAACAATTAAAACAAACTGTTAGGTGTACAGGTGAAATACCTGGATTATGATTTTTTGGGGTATTTTGCAACAGAAATGGAAACTATGACAAGGTAACATGCTGATAATATGATCAATATCTAAAAATGAGGGATAAGGTAACGAATGTTACAAAATTACGCAGATGAAATCGCCATAATTCTGTTCAATTTTTAGCGCCTTTCCCATAGAGAAGTATTGCGGTTTGAAATTACTGGTTCCGTAAAAATCTAAAAACACCACTTTCTGTCATTCCGGCGAAGGCCGGAATCCAGTTAAGCTTATTAACCCTTCTCCTTTGGCAGCCGTTTCAAGTCGTGAATCGAAAGTCAGCATAAACAACTCGGGGAAATCCTTTTGTAAACTTTTTGAGGTGGCAAGATGCCATAGATCCGCTCCCCGCAGGGACCACTTCTGGGATAAATCCCTTGTTATTTCCCATTCAGGACTGATGGTTATGCGACGCCACGGCCCCTGATCAAAAACCTCAAAACTGCTTTTTATAAGAATATCGGAAAGGATATTTTCCTTTCGCATTCGCGAGATAACAGCACAGACTTCAGAGTAAGCCAGAGTGGAAAGAAAATGGGCGGCGTCTTTTTCTGCCCATTTTGTGGCGATATGGCTATGGCTGTCTTTGAAAAGAGCTGACAAAATTGCCGAAGCATCCCAGTAGATAACTTGATCATTGTTATCCATTTTCCCGATCCTCTCCAAGAAAGGCCTGGGCTATATTGTCAGGAACAGGTATGGGGGAGGGCAATTCTTTCTTATAACGGCCTGATATAACTTCCAATAGACCCATATCTTCCAATTCCTTAAGACGAGCTGATATGGGAAGATCTTTCGTCTTGATCGGAACGATTTTCCCAACCGGTCGTCCTCGATCTGTTAGAATAACCTCGTTTCCCTGCTGAACCATTTTAAGAAATTTACTAAGGTGAATTTTTGCTTCTCGAATGCCGATCTGAATATTTTGCATTGCTCAAACCCCATTATAAAGTAACCACAATGACTACTTTCCATTGTAGTCATTGTAACCACAATAAATCTTTCTGTCAAGAAAAATAAAAATGTTCGACATTCTTTCTACCGCCAAGGACACCCCAGTGAAATTGGCTTCGCCCCGGTGAAATAGAAACGGCATTTCACGAGGCAGGCATTCCACCCCGATGCAATAAATTGAAAAACCCATTACACAGGGCAGGCAGTGCAGGCCAAGAACGCCAAGAAACGCTAAGAAAAGACAAATAGACAGGATAACAGGATAGACGGGAGTTAAATTTGAAATCCGGGCGTTCCGCACTATGTGTCTTTTAGCAAATGTTGATAGGCAACAGACTGAACATCAGTTTTTGAAAAATCATTACCTTTGAAAAGAAGAGGTTCTCCTGAATATCTTGAAAGCGCATAAGAGCAACAATCACCAATGTTGAGACCCGCTGGGTGTTGCCCTTTTCCGTAGATTCGCCACGCAGATCGGGCGAGTTCATACTGTTCAGGATTCATAGACACTATTTCAATTTGGACCCTGTGAAGGAGAAGGTCTAATTCGAGACCCCCGGCTTCTCCCTTTCTGGCTTCAATTACGATGCTTGCTTCCAGGGCTGTAAAGACGCTGATTAATTTTTTGGGGTCAGAGGAAAATATGCTGGAAAAGGCTTTTGCCTCAGGTTCTCCCAAAAGGATTGCAATGAGGACGGATGTGTCGATAACCATTATTCAGGAATCCCAATTTGATTGTAGCCTAATATTTCGTCAGCTGTACGGGTATCCTGATCAGGAAGAGAACTGCAACGCTTGGAGATCTTCATTATCTCCTCAGCAATATCTATGGAAGTGCGTCGGCCCTGGAGTCGTTCAAGCCGTTCTTCCAGGGAATGGATAATTACCTGGGTCAAGTTCTCTTTGCTAAGGGCAGCTACTTCACGGGCGAGCTGCTCGGCTCGTGGATTTTTTATACTTAGTGGCATACGCTATTTCCTTTTTATTCATTGTATTGATTATATAAAATTATATATACTATTTAACTTTTGTCAATGGGAAAATAAGAAAAATATGGGGCCGCCTATGATTTTATGCTTTACGGGAATATTGCCTGCTTGAAAATTCATGTGACTGCGATCTGGATGGTGACGGCGGGGTGAATGAAATTGATCCCAGGTTCTTCTCAGAGGATTTTGGACGGATTGATTGCCGGGAATAGGCTTTGCGGTTATTATTTTTCACCGCAAAGAACGCCTAGAAAAGATAGAAAAGACATTTAGACAGGATTAACCCCGATGGAATAAAAGTCATAATCAGATTCCATGGGGCAGGCTGGATTTTCAGGATATTCATCTTATTTTTTTCTAACTTTGCGAGCCTTAGCGCCCTTTGCGGTTAATATCTTGATTTCTACCGCCAGGAACGCCAAGAGTAAAGACGCAATGGATGGGGAAAAAACTACAAAATACGCAAACGGTTCCTAAACCAAACCCTTTCGCGTTTTTAGCGTGTTTCGTAGTTGAAAGAGAAGACGGATACATGAGTAGTTATAACTAAATTAACTTAAGATAACAGGTAAAACAGCACCCTGGAAGAACTCATAGAATGATGTCCGGTACAGCCTTATATTTTTGATAACATCGCCGTCTTCAGTGTGTTCAGGTGTGTCGCTTACGAATTTGAATACATAACATTTCGTCTCAAAAATTTTGCATGCCTGAACAACTGATGCACCCTCCATATCGATGAGGTCGGCATTCCGGGAAATCTCTTCACGTTCTTCAGGATCAAGGATTGCTCTGTCACTCGTGGAAAGCGTTGCGGTCTGGAAACCGGCAAGTACATGAGGTTTATGAATAGAAGGTTTTTTGGTTATCAGCTCGGGTCTGTCATATTCGATAATTTTATTTATGTGAAAAAACTCCCCCAGATGGTGGGTAGATCCGGCAGCGCCTGCTGCGCCCAGGTTACAGATGCAGGCAGGATTAAACTTCTCGCAGCAGTATGCAGCAGTCATAGCTGCATTGGCTTTGCCGATATCCGAAATGGCGAGAAGGATGTTATCCTTTATAAACAGGCGGAAAGGTTTCTGCTCAAATTCCGTCAGGGACATGCCCCGGACAAAAGGCTTGGCTTCGATCATTGTTGCCATGACAATCGCAATTAAAGGATCTTTTTCCATTGTGCCATCTCCTCAAGTGTTTGTATCGCCTTCCTGCCCTTATCCCCTAAAGACGTGGAAAAATCATTTACGTAAAGGTCAATGTGTCCATCAATAACCTGATCATCCATTTCCTGGGCATGCATTTTTATAAACTTCCTTGAATCGCCCCTGTTTTTGAAGGCATATAAAATTGAGTTTTTAAGAACAATTTCAATGTCGGTTTTCAGGGACAGTGTGGACCTGTCTTTCCTGATAGCAATACACCCCAACGGAATAGGCAGCCCTGTTTCGTCCTCCCACCACTCACCAAGATCGACTATTTTGATGCACCCGTATTCCGGGTAGATAAACCGGCCTTCGTGGATGATGAGCCCTGCATCATATTTTCCTGTTCTCACGCCTTCAAGGATATTGTCAAACCGGGTTACTTCAACATTTTTTATCTCAGGGTTCCATAGTTGCATAAGCAGATAGGCGGTTGTGTATTCACCGGGGATGGCGATTTTCGCTTTGGATGTGAAATGCATGGATGGCCGTGCTATTAGAAGCGGGCCGCAACCATAGCCAAG
>JAFDJC010000264.1 GCA_019307665.1 Deltaproteobacteria bacterium
TATTATTTCTGCTCCCGTCATAGCCTGCAGTCTCCTTCAGCAATTTTTCAGTAAGTTCATTGCTGTTTTTTTGAAAAAACGGGACAACCTGTTACGGTTTTTCATTATTTAGACTGTTATAAAGCAAAAAACATGCCAGTGGATTTTTATGCCTAAATATTACGTTTTTAAAACAGAGAAATCCAATAAAAGATATAAAATTCTATATAGTTGCAATTTTGAAAAGTTTTTTTCGTGTCAAGGAGCACCCCTGCACCGCATCAAGGATTTTCTTCAGCGATACGAAGAATATTCTTCATAATATGACGATCATCATATTTTGATTCCAATGGAGAATTTTCTTCAACAGATTTGCTCCGATGAGTAATAGTATACACGCCGATTTTTTTCTTTTACAAGTCTCTACCTATGTATAACCTTTCCTAGCATTCTGGAATTATTGGAAAAAAATTTTATTGTTCCTTAATTTTTCTTTTGGCATGGATATTGAAATATTAACTTCCCAAAAGTATGGTCACCTGAAAATTATGAGGGGATGGTAATAAACGGGCATTCTAAAAAATTTGGTCGATATCAGAGAGAATTAAAATATATCTGCTCTTAATCAAAAAACTCTTGACCCTGCAGTATGGTCAAACGTTTATACTGTTTATAAAGCAACAATAAAAAACTAACTTTTACAAAATCTTAAGGAGGCTGATTATGAGCGATACAAGAAAAATTGAAGTTTTTTCAGCCGGCTGCCCTCTCTGTTCTGAAGCCGAAAAAACGGTTCGGGAACTCGCCTGTCCATCCTGCGATGTGACTGTATTAAATATGCAGGAACCGGAGTCAATGAAACGGGCAAATGAACTCGGTGTGCGTTCTGTTCCCGCTGTTGCAGTCGATGGTAAACTGGCCGGTTGTTGCACTGGCCGAGGTATTGATGAAAAAGCCCTGCAGAATGCAGGCATTGGGAAGCCCCTTTCCTGAAAACCTTGTTCTCAAAGGAGGTGCCATATGAAACGGTTTATAGTGCCAAGAACTGCACATTGTTGCGAAGGAAACTGAATTTTGTCCTGGGCGCGACGTTAAACCGCCCATTATCTTCCTCTTCAGCCCTATACCAATGAATAAGCTTTAAAAATTAAGCACCAAAATACTGGAAGTACTTGATTCAAACTATCAGGAAAGTCTTGGCCGAAAGCACGTTCAACACGGCCATTAAAGGAGGTTATCATTATGACATCAATAGGAAGCCTTTTATGGATAGTTGCCATCGGAGCGCTTTTCTTCATGATGACAAGAAAGGGCGGTGGTGGTTGTGGCGGTGGCCATGACGAAGGTCATGGATCCCCAAAAAAAGAACTGGGCCACAGCCAGGGAGACGACAAAAACCAGCACAAAGGGGGCTGCTGCGGTTAATAGAATAAAAGTCCCAATATGTCAAAGTTCGACCGTGGGAATAGGTTGAACGCTATTTTCAAAAAATTTCAATCGAACAAAAATATGGTGGATTGATATATGTTTTATCCGCCATTTCATCATAAAAATGGTCAAATCCAAAGTCAGAGTATCGTGAGGGATCTGTTGACTTTGGAGAATTGAAAAAACAAACTTCAACATGGAGAATTATAGATGTCCAAACGAAAACAGCTGATTTCGGTACTTGGCGCCCTGCTTTTCCTGTGTTTCAGCACAATTACAAGTGCGGCAGTACAAAAAGGCATTACTCAAAACATTAAAACTGAGGCCAAGCCTCTTGATATTGCTGTTTCTGCCGACGGCAAAAAAACCTTTATTCTCCTCGAAGGGGGTATGGTTCAAATTCTAGGGGCCAATGGCAAATCTCAAGGCACAATTGAGGTGAGTAAAAGTGTTGTTGGTATAGGCGTTTCACCTAATGGCGCCAGGCTCTACCTTGCTGACCGGGATAATAATTTCATCAAAGTCGTCAATCTTGATTACATTATTGAAATAAATATTACCGGTTCCCCCTTTAAGGGGCCGATTGATGCGCCGGTAGTAATTGCCGAATTCAGTGACTACCAGTGACCTTACTGTGCAAAGGTTCAGCCTTTACTTGAGCAGGTGCTCAAGCAGTATCCGGACAACGTTAAACTGGTTTACAAAAATTTCCCGATAGCCAAAATTCATAAATTTGCCCATAAGGCAGCCGTTGCGGCACTTGCTGCCGGAGAACAGGGCAAATACTGGGAATATCACGATTTGCTGTTTAAGGATTACAAAAAGATTAATGACGACAAGATTGTAGAGATTGCCACCAGCCTTGGCCTGGACATGGAGAAATTTTTTCAGGGTATGGCTAATCAGGAATTTATCAATTTGGTGAATGAAGATTATAAAGAAGGAGTAAACGCAGGGGTCCGCGGCACCCCGACCATCTTTATCAATGGCCGGCTTCTTAAGCAGCGGAATCTCAATGGTTTTATGAAGATCATCGATGATGAATTGAAAAAGGCGAATAGCAAATAGCAGGTGCCACGCTGAATAGTCTGCACTGCCGGGAAAATACATGAAAAAATTTCATAACGAGTTCTGGTTCAATGTATCGAGCAGGCATTCCCCCGTTAATCTCAATCCCTAAGTGAACGAGTGTAAGTAAAAAATGTATCGGCTGGTGATATTCGCACCGTATACGGAGGTAATGACATAATGCCGGAGAGTTATAAAAAATGGATTCTAATTGGTATTGCCTTTATGGGGATCTTCTTCGTCGTACTCGTATTATATGGCCCATCATTTAAAAACCGTGAGGTTGCAGAAAGTGGTTTACGGACCCCCGTTCCACCCCCACCTCAATTTACCGATTCAAACCAGATGACAGTATTGCCTGTTGAAGAGTTGATGGTGGATACCGGCGATCCACAATCCCTTGCCCGTCTCGGTGATGAATATTTTGAAAGCGGCAATTATAGGCAGGCAATTGAAATATATAAAAAGGCACTGGAAATCAACCCAAAGGATATTGATACACTCAATGATCTTGGGCTGGCATATCATTATACGGGAAACTCCGATCTCGCTGAAGAAGTGCTGATAAAGGGTACTGAAGTTGACCCTGCATTCCAACGGATCTGGTTGAGTCTTGGATATGTTCTCAAGTCTGCGGGAAAAAATGAACAGGCCATATCGGTATTGCAAAAGACAGTGAAACTGGGCCCCGACAATGAAGTCGGACAGGAAGCAATAAGAATGCTCGGGCAATGATGACAGGCAAAGGTCATCGGAAAAAATGACCGGGATAGAACGTTGCTGTCGAAGTCCGTTGCCTCCCACTATTTTCTATAAAAAAATACTATGAATCAAACTATGAAAACACAAACTGAGAATGTAAAGAAAAACGGCGACAGAAAAAAGGGATTTAATCATATGTGGATAATGGCAATTTGCTGTGGTCTGCCTATTGTAGGGTTCATGGTTATTGGGGCTTTAGGAATCAGTTCCGCCTCCCTTGAAACGCTTCTATTTTGGATTTGCCCAATCGGCATGGGTGCAATGATGCTTATGATGCATCGTAAAAATGAGCATACGGAGGGATCTTCCTGCTGTGAGTCAGAAAAGGCAAAACAAGACACCCCTGAAAACATAAGGAGTCTTCAGGAGAGCGAATCCAAATAATATAATGTGCAGAACAACGTAGATTTGATCTGACAAAAAAATCTTCTGAAACTTCCATCTAGTTTAACGATTTAATATCCAGTAAACAGCATCAGAATTTCTATCAAGGAAAAATGAGGCTGTATGCTTGTTTTCCTCAATCATGAAACTTTCAACTCACTTACCTGGTGCCACGTGAAACGGACCCGGTACCGCCATCTAGCAAATAAAACAACTCTTTCTCCATTATCTGAGAGGCATTAACAAAAGAGCATTTTGGTGATTTTTGCCAATTTTCAGAAAATAATCATTTAACCCTTGACCTTGTAGTATGGTCTAATGTTTATAGTTGCGTTTAAGGACGACCAAACAATCAATTTTATGGAGAATTAAAATGAATGGAATAACCATAGGAAGACTGGCAAAGCAGGCAGGCCTCGGTATTGAAACCATACGGTTTTACGAAAGACAGGGATTGATTGAACCGCCTCCCAGAACCGATTCAAATTACCGAATCTATCCTGAAGAGGAGGTAAACCGCCTCAAATTCATTAAACGCGCGAAAAATCTAGGGTTCACCCTAAAAGAGATCAAAGAACTGTTGTTTATTCAGCATGATCCCCAAGCCACCAAGGCGGACATCAAGAAACGGACCGTGGAAAAGATTGAAGATATCAGGAAAAAAGTCCGGGATCTTATCAGAATTCAAGAGGCCCTCGAACATCTGGTTGGATCCTGCGATGGACACGGACCATTGAGCGAATGCCCTATTCTGG
>JAFDJC010000265.1 GCA_019307665.1 Deltaproteobacteria bacterium
ATATCTGGATGTGGGGTTGTCTGTCTCATATCTCTTGCTTGCGGCTGAAGCAAAAGGCCTTTCGACCTGCCCCATCGGGCTCATTACTGAATATGGTGATGACATTAAGGATGTCTTGAATATTCCCGAAGAAAAAGAAGTACTGCTGGCCATCTCCCTGGGATATGAAGATGAAACCGCACCCGAGAATAATTTTAGAACAGATCGGGAGCCTTTGAACGAAATTTTGACCTGGTATGAATAATTGAATCAGGAGAAAACCAACACCATGATTCTTCGGCAAGACAAGTTATATCACAGATCCTGACTTGTGCGCCTCAGGCGCATTACATCGCCTATATTTATTTTTAAAGAACAGTGCCATATACAAATCCTATGTGGGGAGACCTTTATCTCAGCGTTTTGCAATAAAGGTCTCAAAGATTAGATCCGCAAATCCGGTTGCTTGCTACTTGCCTTTTAAAAGTTGATAAGTTACCTCAAACGGCTCTCTGGAATGAAAGTCAATACTCATCAATCGGTCTGACTCGCCGTGTTTCACGATAGGTGCGCTGAAACCGAACAATGTCACATCAATACCACTTTTCTTTGATTTGATATCCTCTCGCCAAAGGAGAGAATTTTTCTCTCCTTTTTCCAACTTACCCTTGCCCAGTTTATCTTTCAATTTCTTCTTTGCTTTTAACTCATCTCGAACACGGCTCAAAATGGCGGAAGTATTTGTACCCCTCAGCTCAACGCCGATACTGCTGATCATCCAGCTCTTTTTGTCTGGATAAATTCCGTCGAATCCTAAGGCTATCCATTTTTTATCCCCACCGTTGTAATACATTCCAGATGTGAAACGAAGGGTTTGCGGGACCTTTGATTCAGGAATCGAAAATTTAATACCGAGCGTTTTTAAGGTAATGTCGATGCCGCCATTTTTCAGTTTTTCAAAGCCCACATCGTTCATAAGCGGCAAATTCCCGGCCAGACCTTTTTCGTAATAGTCTTGCAGCGAATTTACGCTCCAGTAGGTTGGAGCAAAAATCATGGAAGAAAGGACATATTTGTAATAGTTTTCTCTTAGTACGCTAAGCAAAACATCAGAATCCGTATAATAAGGAACGCTCAAACAAAGGGTTCCTTGAGGGAGCATCATACAATAATTATCAATGGTAGTGTTTCCAAACAGCTTAAAGGAAAAAACTTTCCAGGATCTTCCCAAAATGTCCTTAAAGTTACTTTCAGCAATTTCCTCCTCAAAATTTTTAATTGTAAATTCCCTTCTTGCATTTGGACGCAGATAGTATGAATCGTACGAACTGCACAGCATTCCTTTTCCAGTCAAAACCTTCATGATGGTTTTGGCTGAAGCCTGCCTGGCATCATCCCAGTTTGCATCGTTTGTCTTATGCGTTCCCAGGTATTGGCAAACCGGTCTCCTCGAAAAGCGGTCCAGTCGTTCTTTGTAAGTTGAAGACCCGGAACGATAAAGGACTGAATAGGTGTTATCATCCAGTTCTAAATCAGTATTTAAGGTTAACACCTGGGCGCTGGCTTTATATTTATACCTGTTTTCATTTTTAAGTTTCTTTTTAAATCGTTTATAACCATGAGAATATGTGGGAGTAAGAATTGCAATTTTTTCTAAAACAAGCTGATTGCCTTCTTTGGGTTTGGAATACAATGCATCTATGTTGGTTTGGTAGGGAATAATAACAGGGGTTTCTTCAGTTGCCTGTGATGCCCAATCCTCTGTAACAAGTCCCTTTTCCTTGATTTTTGACTGTACCTCCTCAAGTTTAGTTAAAGTGGCGGCATTTAATTTGGAAATTAATTTCTCATAATGGGTTGTAAGGTCGGTTGGAACATCTACTTGTGTAACAATGTTTTTAAGGGGCAGAATTAAATCAGGGTTTTCAAACCATGTGTCTGACATCGGCAAATATAGCAAATAGGCAAGGTTACCTGGATGATAATTCAGCAGATTACGGGTCTCAATCTTAACTTCTTTTGAATCCAGGTTGTCGACAAACCGATCTCTTCCTTTAAGAAGATTTTCAGAACCCGTACCTAAATTGTAATTTTCAGCCCTGGTACTGGCAAAAACTAATGCTGTGACTTTTCCATACTCATCAACAAGCGGGCCTCCACTACTGCCGGGACTGGCTGCAGCAGAGTAGCGGATAAACTCGATATCCGGATCATCGGGATCTTTGGTTTTACTGGCCATGATTCCATCTCGAATGGCAATCCCTTCTCCAGCCACGTTACCAATCGTATAAACCTTCTCCCCAACCTTGGATTCTTCCGCGCTTATTTCCAGGTAACCATACTCCTTCAGGCTCGGAGCCTCCAGATACAGAAAATCTTTCTTAATATCAAACCCCAGAATCCTTTCCACATTATGAAGCTTTCCATCATGGGTTTTTAATTTGAATCTGATATCACTGTCCACTACAGCCAATCCGTGGAGGCAGTGGTTGGCGGTCAATACGATTCCCGGCCCCACAATGAATCCGGTACAATAGCCGATTTCATCTTTAAAATCTTTATCCTTTACTCCGGCATATTTTTTGAGATCTCGAATTGCTTTAGGATTCTTTACTTTGATAAATTCTACAATTTTCGGTCGAACAAACTTAAAAAGGGTATTTGCATCCATCGGGCGTTTAAGGGTGGTGTAATAGTAGATCGCTCCCCCTGCAATAAGCAAAAAGACGATGGTTGTCAGCATTGCGATCAAAGGGCGATGCGATTTTTTCCTATCCTTATGGCTATCTGAAATATCAGCGGTTTGATAGAGCACAGTTTCACTATAATCCAGGTAATCTTCCGTAATCAGCTCGACTTGATTTTCAATTTCAATCTTGGATTCTTTTGTGATTCTGATTGGATCTTTTTGGTAATGGATATGCTCAACCCGCAAATCCTGATACCACCATTGATTATCTTTAAAGAAAATTTTTGCATGCTTTCGGCTGATAAAATCATGGGAGATCTGGATATCACTATCTTTGGATCGTCCAATTACGTATTCACCCGGTTGAAGGTCTTTTTGAATAATTGACATTCCAAGGTAACGAATTATGATTTTCATATTTTTACCCTTTCTTTTATTTTTGCAAAAATTAAACTATTATTAATAATAGCATTCTCTTATAAAATGTAAATGTAAAGAAGTTATGCAAAAATGTCAAACAGATATTCTTTGCAAACGCCTTGACCGGTTGGTTGGCATAAATACTACTCCGGGCCTCACTCCCTGGCCCGATTACTGCTGTCATCCTGATGAACGTTAATTTTGTGTCTGTTTTGATTCAAACTTAAAGGGTCCTCCGGTTTTGCCAAATAATTCCGGATAGCCTTGCGAACCGGTAAATGCGAAACCAAGGCAGGTGGTCTTTAACTTCGTGTTTTCCTCTCTCAGGTAGAATGAAGCGCCATCAGAACATGGGTCAAAAATTATCCCTCTGATTTGTATTTTCTTGCCGATATAATCGTTTATTGAATCTTCCCTCGCCGGCGGTCCACCCCGGCTCTCATAATCCTCACCCGGCCCGAAGGCTCTTGCCATTTGGTCAAGTAAAAAAAGGTCCCAGGAAAGGTTGGCATATTTGCGGTAAGAAGAATCTTGACTAGTACTTTTTGATTTAACTTTTGCATAAAGATGCACATGAATAAAAAAATTTCTCACGAGAATACTGCTTTTATAATACTCAAAAACTTTTAACTCCCCAAAAATATCATAAACAGCACTGAATTTTCGATTTGTCTCAAGAAGTTCCTCATTTGTGCGTGATTTGATTCCTTCATCAATAGTAAAACAGCCCACAACCATGAGTGTTGCAAATATGCTGAGAAAACAGGAGAATATTCTTAACAGTTTTTTTGTCAAATTTAAATCCACTATAAACTTCTACAAATAGTATCTGAATAAAAAGTCAAGGCCTCGACGCCTAGCCATGCTTATGGTTCAACATTACACGTTTAAAAATATAATTGCAAGCGGCTGTTCACATGCTCTCGCTGCAATATTTTCAGATATCCGGATCAACACCATCACGCTTCTTATTATCATCCGCCGTCACCTCTAAAGATACAGGGCCGTCATGGTAGCAATCAGCATCGAAAATTTCGATATGGAACCCCTTCCATTTGCATAAACGCTTGTCTTCCTCTGCCCCGGTGGTAGACAAACTTAATTCAAAGACCTCTTCCTCTGACTGAAATGTGAGTTGTAGAAAGACATTATAGAATTCGTCGAAAGGATCCTCAAATATTGCTTTCATGACCCCTTTGTTCTTGATTGTAAATTCGGCATTCTTCAATTTTGCTTCTTGGTCATTTTTAAGCCAGAACCTTTCACCGCT
>JAFDJC010000266.1 GCA_019307665.1 Deltaproteobacteria bacterium
GGATATGTAGACGCTGGTTTGTGCCCAACCCTCGATTAAAAGACAGGCAGATGACCTGCGGGACAGCTAAATGTCAAAGACAATGGCATAAGAAAAAGTGTGCCGAGTGGAACAAAAAAACACTGATTACTTTAAAAGCAATTATCTTCAAAAAAAGATCGATACTGCTATCCAATGCAGGGGTGATCCAGAAGCAACATTGCCCGCAAAGCATCTGGATAAGCTACCGGCAAGCCGGATGCAGACAGGAATGCCGCTTGAATATGTTAAAGAGCTGATCGGTGTTCAGCTGGTTATCATCCATGAGTATTTGGCTCAACAACTCGATCGGCGATGGCGCAAAACAATCCATGCGCACTACCCTTGCAATGTCGTAGCGAGCAGCCGACTACCCCAAAAAGCATTTTCAAGAGGTGATACGAGCTTAATTGGTTGTAATCATTAGACATGTTCACCGACTACTGCTTTTTTAATTTTAAGAGGTGATAAGGATGTAACGCATTGAATATAATGGATAACTCAACCGACTACTGTGGATAGGTTTTTAAGAGACGATGGACAATGAAGCACCAAATTTGGTAGCTTACGCCAAAGGAGTCGGTCATGATCCCAAAAAAGGTCCTCAACCCGCAAAGGGTACGGCAAATCAACGGCGGTTTTAGCTTTATCCCTCACCGGTTTGTCTTGGATGGGTTCTTAGCCGCCTTGGGGCAGAAAGAACTGCTTCTATATCTGTTTCTGGTTGTGGTATCGGATCGCAACGGTCTTTCTTTTTACAGCTATGACAGCATCTGCACGCTGCTTGAGTTGAACCTTGACGAATATATCGCATCCCGGAACAGCCTGATTGAAAAAGATTTAATCGCTTTTGACGGCAGCCTTTTCCAGGTTCTTGACCTGCCGCAGAAACGACCGGATCGGAAGAAAAGACAGGCTCGATTGCCTGTTGAACAGCTTATCCAACAGACCGTTAAGGGTTTTTAAGATGATTGATGATAAAATTATATCAACGATTGAAAAGATCGAAGAACGGCTGGAGGAGATTGAAACGGTCGTAAAGCAGCTGGATCAGGAGATTGAGGGCTACCTTCAATGGATGGCAGAAAACCGATATACAAAGGGTACCCGAAAAGCATATGCACGCAGCTTAAAGCAGTTTAGAGTGTTCATCAAACAAAGAAAATGTAGCTTTGAACAGATCTTTTCCGGCGATACCCTCAGGCAGTTTAAGAAAACAGGAAGATCTTATCATCTGCATGCCATTTATGGGCTCTCACGGTATCTGTTTGATCGCAAAAAGATACCTCAGCCGTTATCACCGAAAGGCCCTTCAATAGCCTTGCCAAAAATCTATGAAGACTATCTTTTTTATTATCAACAGCAGGGGCAGTGGGCCGATGGCAACATCCAGCGTATCAGAAGAGTTCTTTGTGCTTTTGATGATTACTTACACAAACAACAAATCGATCTTTTTCGTCTGGCCATCGAAGATGTGGATGGGTTTTTGGCACAATTTTTGGCCGCCTTTAAACCGGCTACCGGCAGGGTCTATCGGTCGTCGATGCGTGGCTTTTTAACCTATCTTTATCAGGAACGTAAAATCATCAAAAGGGATCTGGCATCTTTTATCGTGGCACCAAGACACTATGGCCTGGCCAAGCCGCCCAAGTTCTTACGGCCAAAGGAAATACAAAAACTGTTTGCCGGCTTTACCCTTTCTTCTGACAGCGATGTCCGAACGTATGCCATGATGCATCTCGCCTATACCCTGGGGCTTCGTCCAAAGGAAATTACGTTGATTACACTGGATGACATCTCCTTTAGCAAAGCAGAACTGATCTTATTGGACAGAAAGAACAACCGTCCAATTACACTTCCGATACCCGATACCACGCTGAAAGCCGTGGCGGCCTATAGGATTGCTGTTCGGCCTGAAAGTAAACACCGAACCCTTTTCTTGAGCCTTCATCCACCTTATGGACCCATAAACCCGAATACGATTGGCCAGCATATCCGAAAAGCCATGAAGACGGTCGGGCTCCCCTCGACGACGTATTGGCTGCGTCACACCTATGCGCAGAATTTGCTTGAAAGTGGTGCCTCTGTTTTTGAAATCAAAGAAATGTTGGGACATGACGACATCGAGTCTACGAAAAAATATCTTCATGTACACACCAAACTCATGCGACAGGTGCTTTTTAATGAAACCCTTTGAAAGCTTTATGGCCAAACAACTGGAAGAATATGTTGCCTACCGCAAAGGGTTGGGTTATGCGAAAAAAAAGATAAAGCCTTGCCTTCTTGCTTTTGACCGCTATTTGCAAAAACAAAACATCAACTGGGATCAATTGCAGCCGTCGTTCTTTCTGCAGTTAAGGGCTGAGATCAGCGAGCATCCTAACACGGTTAATGAGATCCTGTTAGATATACGAAGCTTTTTTCGGTTTTTGGTACGCAAGGGCGTCCTTGAACAAAACCCATTGAAGGATATCCCGAGACTGCCCAAGCGCTATTTTGTTCCTTTTGTTTTCTCCCAGAAACAAACCCAAGCGCTTATCAAAACTGTCTGTAAAAACATCCGCAAAAAGGAGAAGTACTTTTTATTGGACATGGCGATATACGTGGCCATCGTGATGCTGGCACGATGCGGAATGAGAATAAACGAACCCTTGCGTCTTAATCGTTGCCATTACCGGAAGAGGGAAGCAACGGTTTATATAGAGAGGACAAAGTTTAGAAAGGACCGATTGATCCCGCTCCCCAAACCCGTATTAGCTGAATTAGAAAGCTATCTCGCGGCACGAAGGAATCTGTGTGGTAATGATCAGAATCAATATCTTTTAGCCGGCCGAGATCATGCACCGTTGAGAGATCAAGATATTCGGTTTGCCTTTCACCGGGCGGTGAGGCAAATGGGCCTTTACCAACCCAAGCAGGTCATCGGCAATGTTACCTTCGGTGCGCCCGTGCCACACTCCTTGCGACATTCTTTTGCCATCAACACGGTTAATAAAATCAAAGCCCGCGGTCAATCACCACAACATGCCCTGCCGGTGTTGGCCGCTTATATGGGACACCGCAAGTACCAATACACAGGTGCCTATCTCAAAGTAAAAGACGCTAAACATCGCATGGGATTACTCGAATTTGTCAAATCACGGGCGGTTGTCAAATGAAGCTTACGACGTGCCTACATCAGTTTTTTGGTAACTATCTTCCGCATATAAAAGGGGTGAGTCGCCATACCATCAAGGCGTATCGGGATGCATTTACACTCTTTATCCCATTTGCCGCAAACAGGCTTAAGATCAAAACCGGATCGCTTATGCTGGATCATCTCACACCTGATATGGTCCTTGCCTTTTTGGTTGATCTTGAGCAGAAACGACAAAACGCTCCTGTCACTCGCAACCATCGGCTGGCAGCCATCAAATCGTTGGCTAAGATGATCCGGTTCATGCACCCTGAAAAAAGAGACGTTGTAGAAAAAATCCTGGCGATCCCTCAAAAACGATACCAACGAAAGCTCATCGGCTTTCTATATCCGGATGAAATTTTTAAGGTCATGCAATCCGTGGATTTAAACCAAAAAGAGGGGTTCCGGGATTACTGTCTTCTGGTTTTGCTCTATGACTCTGGCGCCAGAGCCACCGAGATCGCAACCTTGAACCTTGACTACTTCAACTCCGAACAAAGAACCCTTGCCATACTGGGCAAGGGAAACCGTTTTCGCCAGATTACACTTATGCCGGAAACAAGTACCCTGGTCAAAAACTATATCGATAAATACAGGAAGAAATCCAAGCCGGCGTGTCGGCACAGGCTGTTCATCAATCAACGGGGAAAAGAGTTGACACGACATGGCATATACCGTGCCTGCAAAAAATACCTGACCGTTGCTTTACCGCCAAAACGCCTGAAAACTCTAAGTCCAGTCCACAGCTTCCGCCACTCGTGCGCAGTAAATATGCTCACTTCCGGATGCTCCCTCTCGGATATCCGAATCCACCTCGGTCATGAAGACCTTCAGGCTACGATGGTATATCTTCAACTGGATTTAACTCACAGACGAAAGATTCAAAAAAAGTTCATCGAGTTTAACCGGTCGGTGCTAATCGACCATCCAGAAATCGAAGCATTATTCAATACTCAAAACAAGGATGAAATCATGGCGTGGTTGGACAGTCTTTAATGCCTTCGTGTAGCCCGCCTGCATATAATGTAGAGGTAAATCAGTAGGGGATAATTATGTGAAAAGCTCGTTAAAACGATTTATAGAAAAATGAATTATTGGTCTGTTATTATTGCCAATCTATCATTTTCTTGCACATCTTAAAATTGCTTAATATTTTTAGCACAATAGGAGCTACTATAAAATGTTGCAACACCAATAAAAACTAAAATGATGCCTCCTACAACCTGAAACTTCTTTGTTCTTTCAGCAAGCCAACCTAACCAGATTATCCCTCCTTTGAAAAACGAAAAAATAGCAAGAGGAACAGTTAGGGC
>JAFDJC010000079.1 GCA_019307665.1 Deltaproteobacteria bacterium
TTATAGGTGTTTCCTGAGGTTAAGGAATAAGGGAGAAATTTCTTGCAGGGCCAATGTTTTTTTTGGTATATCAATCTCACCTCTTTTTAGGATGAATTGATTGAAAAATAGTAATCTTTTGCCATAAGGTTTATTTTTATAACACTTGCTCTCAAAAGTGGGGACTTTTTAAGTTGTTTAATAAAAAGGAGATAATTATGAGTGAACTAATAATTTCAAATCCGAAAATAATGATGGGAAAACCTGTTATTAAAGGAACTCGAATTACAGTTGAATTAATCTTGGAAAAGCTGGCATCTGGTGAATCTGTAGATCAAATTTTGAATGAACATCCACGCTTAACAAGGGAGGCAATACAATCGTCATGCGCATTTGCTGCTGAGGCTTTGAAGGCAGATGTAGTATATCCTGTTGAAGAGGCAACAGCATGAATTTTGTTGCGGATGAAAATGTTGAAAGACAAATTGTTGAACGATTGCGAAATAAAAATAATTCTGTATGGTATGTAGCAGAAATGTCGCCATCTATATCCGATGATGAGGTACTCCAGCTTGCAAACAATGAAACTGCTCCTTTAATAACTTCAGATAAGGATTTCGGCGAATTAGTATTTCGTCAACATCTCGTTTCCTATGGAGTTATCTTGGTCCGTTTATCTGGCCTGAGTCCGGAATTAAAGGCAAATATAGTTTTCTCTACCATTACCAATCATGAAAATGAGATATTGGGAAATTTTACAGTAATTTCGCCAAGTGGAATCAGAATTAGGAAAATATCCGAATATCAGGAGGAGAAATGATATATCGTAAACTGGTGGTATTGATAGTTTGTTTAATCGTGGCCCAGGCTGCCAACGGATATGATGGTTTAAAAACAGTGGTCGGCATTACAAATTTTGAAAACAGTACATTTTATAAAGATGTGGATGAAGCAGCAGTAGCTATCGACAACCATCTTATGGAAGAGTTGCAAAAGAATTGTCCGGATATCATTTTTCAAAGGTTTGAAAAGCCGGCTGAAACAGACAATCAAAAAATTGCTTTTGCAGGAAGAAGTGCAGGCGTTAATGCCGTTGTTACATGTAAGCTGACCGATATAAGAGGAGTAGAAGAGGAGCTCGGTTTCTGGTTTTTTGAAAAGGTCGTATATTTTGCCGAAGTGCATGCTCTCATTGAAATATATGATACCGAAACAGCCGCAAAACTTTTTGTGGCAAGTTTTGAAGATGAGGTCGAAATAGAAAGGGAACAATTTGACTCCCTGGTATCAAAGACGGCTTCCGGAAAACTACCCGATATACAGAACCCATTGAAAAGTATTGCTGAAAGCATTGGAGAAGAAGTTTGCGGCATAGTGGAAGATGAACCGTTCAAAGCATATTTAAGCAGTGTAGAAGGTAATACGGTTATGGTTACTTCCGGTAGTAATGCCGGTTTAGCCAAAGGAATGAAATTTAAAATGTATGGCAATCAGGAGAGTGTTGCCGGAAAAGCCGGCACAGAATTTTATTTCAAAGGTTCTGAGGTTGGAGAGATAGAAATTATAACCGTAGCACCTGGGAGTGCGGAAGGCCGAATAATTTCGGGCCGGATTGCCACTACAGATATATGCTTGAAAGAGAAGGAAAAGGATAGCTGGTTTTAGCTTTGTATTGAAAAATAAAGCATGATTTTATTGTTTATTCAACATAACCATATGTAATTACATAATATTTATGCCGTTAAAAAATTTAAAGCAAAGAACTTGTTTTTTTTATAAAAAAGAGATATAGTTTTTTGCGACGCAAAAGAGCATAATTTTTTTTGCGTGCGGGACGTGCAGGTTTCTTTCTGAAGGCAAGAACCATTTTTGAAATTGGCGACCTGAAGTTTGGAACCATGAGGAAATCATAAAAACTAGGAGGTTGTCATTATGGCGGATGGTGTTGTTAAATGGTTTAGCGACCAGAAAGGTTTTGGTTTTATTGAGCAGGAGGATGGCCCGGATGTATTTGTTCATCATACAGGCATCAATTCTACGGGTTTTAAATCCCTTAATGAAGGAGATCGCGTTACATTTGAAATAGAAGAGGGTAAAAAAGGCCCTGCGGCTGTTAATGTGACTGTTGTATAGCTCTTCTTATTGTCAACACAAAAGGGCGCTCCATATAGTATATGAAACGCCCTTTTTTTTAAAAAAAAGCCTGCTTATATTTTTTAAAGCACGGACCATATGATGTCATATTCGTCTTTTACGATAGACGCGATATAATCATCAAAATAGAAGTGTTCCACTATCCATTTTCTGTTCATGCTGTCTATTATCATACTTTTTTTATCGGGGACATCTAATATCCTGCATGAAGAAAGGCCTTTAAGGCCTTGTCCAGTAGCCTTTAGTACTGATTCTTTGGCTGTCCAGTATCTGAAAAAGAGGACCTCTGACGGTTCATCGCCTCCGAGATCCCATTCATTTTGATGGGCAACTTTTTTTTTCAGTGCTTCTTTGTAAGTCCTTATTTTTTCTATGTCGATGCCGATAGGGTATGTGGCGGCAACGCCTGCAGCATATTCGGGCTTGTGGGAAAGAGACCAGAAAATACCATTTACCGGTACCGGAGCGCCGTTTTCATCCTTTAGAAGCTCTCCGGTAAGTTTTGTGCCGAATTTTTTAGCTGATATCAGAAGTCCTTTTCGTGCAAAATCGCTCAGGGAAGCGACAAGGTCCTTTCCTTTAAGCGCTCTTTCTTTTTCCGGGACACTGATGATAACAGGGAAAATGTTGTTCATGTTATTTTTCTTTAATAATCAGAATCTTTTCATAAACTTTTTTTCGTGAAAGCCCGTACTCATTAGCTATTTTCCTGGCAAGCACTGACGGAGTCATTCCCGGCACCTCCAGTTGTTTTTCAATTTCTTTTGAACTTTCAAATAGGCTCTCAAAAGAAATGTTTTCAGGTTTTATGTTACCGGATACCAGAAGTGTGCATTCTCCTTTTACTGCATTACGCTTGATTAGACTTTGGGAAATTTCAGACATGTGTCCACGGATAAACTCTTCAAACGGTTTTGTCATTTCCCTTGACAGCACACCGGGTCTGTCGCCCATTATGCCGATAATGTCATCGATAAGCTGAAGAATACGTTTGGGTGACTCATAAATAATGAGAGTGCCGGCTTCATTTTCAAGGGCCTCAAGTCTTTCATTACGTTTTGAGGATTTTTTAGGTAAAAATCCGACAAATGTAAATGTGTCTGTCGGGAGGCCTGAGACAGAAAGGGCTGAAATAGCTGCTGACACGCCCGGAACAGGAACCAGTCGGATATTGTTTTTTAAGGCAGCCTGCACCAGACGATATCCCGGGTCGGAGACAGACGGTGTGCCGGCATCAGATACAAGCGCAACCATTGCGCCGGTTTTTATTTTCTCGATAAGGCTTTCAGCACGTGATGCTTCGTTATGCTCATGGCAGGAGACGAGTTTCCCCTTGATGTTGTGATACGAAAGAAGTTTTCCTGTCTTCCTCGTGTCCTCGGCTGCAATGTAGTCAGCTTCACCAAGTGTGCGTATGGCCCTCAACGTTATGTCATCCGGGTTGCCTATAGGGGTCGCGACAACATAGAGTTTGCCGGCTGTGTTTTTTTCCTCTATTTTATGTGTAGGCGAGATCAAAGGCATTTTTAATAATTTCAACTGCACTTTTGTTGCTATCGGAATGAATGATAACAACATCAAAGCGCGCTTTGTTTTTCATTTTATTCTTTTTTTTTAAATATGAAAGCGCTGCCATTGAAATTTTTCTTTGCTTGTTGAGCGTAATTGAATATTTGGCGTTTCCAAAGTTTTTTGTTCTTCTCGCCTTGACTTCTACAAAGACGATTGTTTCCTTGTCTTTTGCTATTATGTCTATTTCACCGGGCTTTGCACGGAAATTTTTTTCAAGAATTGTGTATCCCAGGTTTGTCAGTTCTTTTAAAGCGATCGCTTCACCGGTTTTCCCGAACTGCTGTTGTGGGTTCAACATGGGTTGTAACCTCTGAGGTGTTCCCTAACCCCTTTGAATTTTTTACGATGAATTGGACAACACCCTAAACGGGCGATCGCTTCTTTATGCTTTTTTGTTGGATAGCCCTTGTGCTTTACAAACCCGAAGTCCGGATACTCATCGTCATATTTTTCCATTATTCTATCCCGGGTGACTTTGGCAATAATGGATGCTGCTGCTATGGATATGCTGAGTGAATCACCTTGTTTAATCGTTTCCTGTGGAATATCTGAAGCAATGCGGAAGGTCCCATCGATTAGAATGAAGTCCGGTTTTGGAATCAGCTTTTCAACCGCCATGTACATGGAAAGCAATGATGCCTGTAGTATGTTTATTCTGTCAATTTCCAAAGGGTCTACTATGCCGATTCCGACAGCTACCGGGTGCCTGTAGATATCTTTATAGAGGCTAACTCTTTTGTTCGGCGTTAATTTTTTTGAATCGGCGATACCTTTAACCGGAAAGTAATCCGGCAGAATAACTGCAGCCGAAACAACAGGTCCTGCCAAGGGTCCTCTACCGGCTTCGTCAACACCCGCAATTCTTTTATAGCCTTTTATGCCTGCTTTTTTTTCAAATGCCCACATGCTTCCAGACCAGACCTGCCGGCAAAACTAAGACTATCAGTTTAATCGGCGTTCTTTTATTCTTGCAGCTTTACCCTTCAATTTACGGAGATAATAGATTTTTGAACGGCGTACACGTCCATGTGTATTCACTTCAATCCTGTCAATAATCGGAGAGTGAAGCGGAAAAATTCTTTCAACTCCAATGCCGTAAGAAATTTTTCTTACTGTAAATGTTGCGTTGGTTGTCCCTTTTCGTTTACTGATCACAACACCTTTAAAGGCTTGGATACGCTCCTTTTCTCCCTCTCGAATTCTTACGTATACGGTAACTGTATCGCCTGAAGCAAAATCGGGATGATCGAGTCTCATCTGCTCCTTTTGAATCTTTTCAATCGTTTGCATAACTCCCCCTGTAATCTCCTTTCAAACGGTCAAGTACAACAGATACCGCAGACCTGACGGAAAGGTGGTTGTAATCCGAATCCGCCATGATTGGACTTAATACATAGTCGGCATCGGAAATAAATTGTTCTGAAAATCCCCATGCGGTTCCGAAAAGGAGGAGATAAGGATTTCCTTCTTTTAGATTTTGCCGCAAGGAATTGAAGCTGATATTTCGCATATTTTTTTTTGCGCTGGTAACGACTGTTTTAGGTGCCCGGCCTGTTTGTTTTGTTATTTCCGTTATAACCTCATCAAGGTTCTCGGAAATTTTAGCCAGCTCCAGGGCTTCCCCCCTGACCTTATTACAGTTCGTTCCGGCACCGGTTGTCCAGTGCGATAAAAGCTTCATAACTAATTCCTGTTGATCTTTAAGGGGCGTAACCACGTAAAAGGCTTTCACCCCGTATGTCTTTGCAGCCCTTGCGATGTCGTGCAAATCAAGGTTTGTCACGGCGGATGCTATAATATCGCCGTTTTTATTGACAACCGGATAATGCATCAGCGCGACATACAGCTCAAGCATGCAGTATTTCTTTTATATTTTCGCCCCATTTTATTAATACTTCAATTTCACGGCTTTCAAGGGGCCTTGTTTTAAAAAGATCCGGTCTTTTAATCAAAGTCCGCATCATGGATGATTCAAACCTCCAGTTTTCGGTCTTAGTGTGATCCCCTGACAAAAGGACATCCGGGACCTTGTCGTCATTAAAAATTCTTGGCCTCGTGTATTGAGCGTGTTTCAGAAGGCCGGACTCAAATGAGTCCTCACATGCTGAAGACTCGCAGCCGAGTACATCCGGAAGCAGTCGGGTCACTGCATCAATAACGATCATTGCCGCCAGTTCCCCTCCGGTAAGAACGTAGTCACCGATTGATATTTCATCATCAATCAGGCTGCTGCATATTCGTTCATCCACACCTTCATAACGGCCACACACAAGCAAAAGGCCTTTAAGCGAAGCAAGTTCCCTGGCAACGTCTCTGTTAAAAGTTCTTCCCTGTGGTGAAAGAAGAACTGTTTTTGAGGCAGGTGATTTATCTTTTGCCTCGGCAATTGCTTTTGCCAGCGGTTCCGGTTTCATGACCATTCCGCAGCCGCCGCCAAAAGGTCTGTCGTCCGTTACCTTATGTTTACCTTCAGCAAAATCACGTATATTAATACTTGAAGCTGAAATTTTTCCTTGTTCTATCGCCCGTCTGACAATGCCATGTTCCAAAAAAGGCATGACCATTTCTGGGAAAATCGTCAGAACTGTAAAATTCATATAAATACCAAAAAGTTAAATCATGGAGAGATGTTATCTAAAGGCCCTCGGGAAGATCAACCCGCATTATTGATTTTTCTATATCGATTTCTGTAATTACTGAATGAATCGCCGGCACCAGAGTTTCCCGGCCGTTCTCTTTATTTTTGATGACATAAACATCATTGCTGCCTGTCGGGATCACCGACTCAACAGATCCAAGATACGTTTCATTGATACAGAAAACATCAAGTCCAATAATATCGGTCCAGTAATACTCTCCTTCCTCAAGATCAGGCAAAGCCGATCTTTTAATTAAAATTTCCGCATTGTTAAGTGCCTCAGCGCCGTCTCTGCTTGTAACCCCCTCAAATGTAAAAAGAATTAACCGTTTGTGGGGCCTGAGTTTAACAATATTCAGGGTTTCTTCACTCCCTGCTGCATGCCTTAAAAGAATGCGATCCCCTGCTTCAAATGTCGGCATAGGTTCAGTGTGTGGATGAACCTTTACTTCACCACGAATGCCGTGAGCTCCGACAATCCTCCCTGCAGATAGAAAACCGTTTTTTACTTTGTTCCTATTCGACGATTTCAAGCACGGTTCTCTTTTTTATTTTTGCCGATGCGGCACTTAAAATAGTGCGCATGGCACGTGCAGTTCGGCCCTGCTTTCCGATTACCTTTCCAAGGTCCTCTTTGGCGACTTTAAGTTCCAGAACAGAAGTCTGGTTTCCTTCCACTTCTGAAACATCAACCGCGTCAGGGTTGTCAACAAGTGCTTTCGCAATGTACTTAATCAGGTCTTTCATGGCCCATCTCCATAGTTAGCATTCAGAATCAGGAGTAACTGTACTATTTAAGCAGATTTGGAAAAAACACCCTGTTTTTTAAAAATACTTTTAACTGTATCTGAAAGAATAACGCCCTTGTCCATCCAGTAAGTCACCCGGTCTTGTTCAATCGTCACTTTTACCGGATCCACCAAAGGATTATAAGTACCTACAATTTCAAGAAATTTACCGTCTCTCGGTGCTTCGCTGTCTGCAACAACTATCCGGTAGTGCGGTCTTTTCTTTGATCCATGCCTGGCCAATCTAATTTTTACTGACATTTGTTACTTTCTCCTTAACTAAAACGGCAACATCCCGCGGCCAAAGGCCGGCATGCCACCTTTATTCATTTTTTTAATAATTTTCATTACCTGCGCATAATTTTTAAGAAGCTTGTTGACATCCTGAACCCTTGTACCGCTCCCCTTTGCGATACGTTTGCGTCTGCTTCCATTGATAATGGTATGTTTGTGTCGCTCGCCGCGTGTCATGGAATTTATGATTGCCTCTATCCTGACAAACTCTTTTTCATCAACGTCCAATTTTTTTAACTGTTTATTCCCCCCAATTCCCGGTATCATCTTGAGAAGGTCCTTAATCGATCCCATCTTGCGGATCTGGACCATCTGGTCGCGAAAGTCATCAAGTGTGAACTCATTTTTTTTAAGCTTCTTTTCAAGCTCTTTCGCCTTTTTTTCATCAACCACACTCTGGGCTTTTTCAATAAGGGTAAGGACATCTCCCATTCCCAGAATTCTTGAGGCCATCCGGTCAGGATGAAAAGGCTCGAGGTCAGCAAGTTTTTCACCTGTGCCGACAAATTTAACCGGCTTGCCGGTTACTGCTCTGATGGAAAGAGCGGCGCCGCCTCTGGCATCTCCGTCCATTTTTGTCAGGATAACGCCACCGATATCCAGCCGATCGTTAAAGGAACCGGCTATGTTCACAGCATCCTGGCCGGTCATCGCATCCGCCACAAGAAGAATATCAGATGGCTGAACAGCAGCTTTGATCCGGCTGAGTTCGGTCATCAATTCTTCGTCCACATGAAGACGGCCTGCAGTATCTAAAAGGAGTGTGTCGCATCCTTTTTCAATAGCCGCCCTGCCGGCATTTTTACAGATGTCCACCGGGCTCATATCGGTTGAAGAAGGATATACGGGAACACCAAGTTGTTCTCCCAGCTTAGTCAACTGGTCTATTGCAGCCGGCCGGTAAACATCAGCAGGAACCAAAAAGGGTTTTTTCCCTTCTTCACGTAACAGAACCGCAAGCTTCCCGGCTGTTGTTGTTTTACCCGAGCCCTGCAGGCCCACAAGCATAATCGCTTTTGGATCATTTCCTGAAAGGCGCAGGGATTCATGCCGGGAACCCATCAATTCAGTGAGCTGCTCATTGACTATTTTGACAATCTGCTGGCCAGGTGTCAGGCTTGACAGAACTTCTGTGCCAAGAGCGCGTTCTTTTATCCCTGAAATAAATTTTTTAACAACCCTGTAATGGACGTCTGCTTCAAGAAGCGCCATCCTGACTTCTTTAAGGCCGTCTTCAATATTTTTTTCGGTTAACTTACCGTGACCTTTAAGTTTTTTAAATACAGAGCTTAATTTATCGTTTAAATTTTCAAACATAAATTGACTAAACCACTTTAATTAACTAAAATCTTAAAAATAGTATTTTGATGATGCTATGTCAAGCAAATTAATTGCTGCTTTTAATTCACAATATTAATGATTAACCTTACAAGGTACTCAAATATTAAGCAACAAATATGCATGATAACTTAAAAACGGACATAAAAGATCTCACAAAGCAAGAACTTGCTTTATGGCTCAATGACCATGACATCCGATCCTTTCATGCTGAACAGATTTTCAAGTGGATCTACATTCGCCAGGCCGACAGTTTCCATGTGATGACGGATCTTGGCAAAATCGCCAGGGACCTGTTATCATTAAATTTCTCAATCAATCGCCTTGATATCAAAGGCATTGAAAACTCCGAAGACGGCTCCCGGAAATACCTTATACAGCTTAATGATGGACGATATATTGAAAGCGTATTAATTCCTGAAAAAGATCATTATACCCTGTGTATTTCAACACAGGTCGGCTGTGCTCAAGGATGCCTTTTCTGCATGACCGCCAGAGCTGGATTTATCCGCAATCTTTCATCAGGTGAAATAACTGCTCAAATCCGTGATATTAAAAAAAATATGGCTGATTCGTCACTTCTTAAAAATATTGTTTTTATGGGTATGGGCGAGCCGCTGGCAAATTTTAACAATGTTATTCGTGCAATCGAAGTCATTACAGACGGCGATTCCGGGTTTAAATTTTCAACCAGGCGGGTGACAGTTTCCACAGCCGGTCTGGTGCCCAAATTATTTGATCTGGGAAGGAACACATCCGTAAATTTAGCCATATCATTAAATGCAACAGATGACAAGAAAAGAAGCATGTTGATGCCCGTAAACCGGAAATATCCCATAAAAAAACTGATTGAAGCCTGTGAGCTTTACCCTCTCCCTAACAGGCGAAAAATTACATTTGAATATATTCTTATCAAGGGGATTAATGATTCGGAAGATGATGCCGAGCGCCTTGCAAAGCTGCTGCGTCCGGTCAAGGCTAAAATCAATCTTATTCCGTTTAACGAACATAAGGAGAGTGATTTTAAGAGGCCTTCTGATGCTTTGGTAAGGAATTTTCAAAAAATACTCAGTGACAATGGATACACAACCATTGTACGTCAAAGCAAAGGAAGAGACATTTCAGCTGCTTGCGGGCAACTCGGGGCTGGTTTAAACAGACCGGGCGATTAACAGGGGTTCACCGTTTTGTCAGCTTTTAATGAGCATTGTTGACGGATCAACAGAAAGCACTTCCTGTCCGGCAGGCTTTGATCCCCCTTTTATTTTTTTTATTAAAATACCTTTTTCTTCTGCCTGAATTAAAATAGCCGCATCAATGAGATCGTAAATATCTGTGAGCTGTACCGGCAGGCCGTCAGGATCTGTCGATTCGTGTCTGTGTATGTGTACAGTGAACCAGATGCATGCAGAGTTGCTGTTGGCAAGTGGTTTCAAATCGAGCATAGTGCTCCGTATCGATTCATCAAACAACAATCCATCGATTATGATAACATCCGGTTTGAAGATATCCTGATCTGCCAGGTCTTTTAGTCTTTTTTTGAGTTTTGGCACGCTGAACTCACCGGTTTTCAGTGTCATTATAAACCGTTTCGGAAGGACAGATTCCCAGAGGCCCTTTTTTTGGCTGATTTCTTCCTGGCTGACCAGAAGCTGAAACATTTCTTTGTACCAAAGGTTTATCTTTTTTACCGGGTCATCAAGGCTGATGTGCAGAACGCTTTTACCTCTCAGCATGGAATTCAGTGCAACCTGTACCATGACAGATGTTTTGCCGACACCGGCACGGGCAAGGACAGCGCCGAAACCACCTGAAGGGACAATATTGTTATCTTCAAAACCAAGACGCTTTAATGGGTTATCGTAAAACTTGTCTTCTTTAGGCATGCTTTGGCTCCTTGTATATGGTTATTCAGGCAATGTTGGATCAGGCCTTTTTCTCCTGGGCTTTTTTAATAAGTTCTTCACCAATAGACTGTGGCACCTGTCTGTAAGAGGCAAACTCCATTGTAAACTGAGCGGTACCTTTTGTTAATGATCTTAAAATAGTGGAATATCCGAACATTTCTGCAAGTGGAACCTGGGCGTCTATGACACAAATGGGGCCGTCTTCCTGTGACCCGATGATGATGCCGCGGCGTTGATTCAAAGAGCCCATTACATTTCCCTGAAATTCCACAGGTGTTTCAACTGCAACTTTCATGATCGGTTCATTGATAACCGGCCCGGCTTTTCCATACCCTTCCCGAAAAGCGCCTTTTGAGGCTGCCTGAAATGCCATTTCAGAAGAGTCGACAGAGTGTGAGGCGCCGTCGCTAATAATGACCTTGATGCCGGTCACCGGGAAGCCCATTTTAGGGCCTTTTGCCAGGCTCTGATTAAACCCTTTTTCACATGCCGAAATATACTGTGTGGGAATCGATCCGCCGGTTATCTTGTTTTCAAACATAAAATGTTCGTCACAGGGTTCCATATATCCGGCAACACGTCCGAACTGCCCTGCGCCGCCGGTTTGCTTTTTATGGATATAGTTGAACTCAGCTTTTTTTGTAATCGTTTCCCTGTAAGCTACTTCAGGTTGCCCTGTTTCAACCTTAGCATTGTATTCACGCTGCATTCTCTCAACATATACTTCAAGATGAAGCTCTCCCATCCCTTCGATAATGGTTTCGTTTGTTTCATTATTGACATGTGTTCTGAAGGTGGGATCTTCTTTTGTAAATCTTGACAGGGCTTTAGACATGTTTATTTGAGATTTGTTGTCTTCAGGTGCTATTGACAGTGAAATGACAGGGTCGGGCACATACATTGACGTCATGCTGAGGTTGAGTCCCGGTGATGTAAATGTGTCACCGGATGAACAGTCTACGCCGAAAAGGGCACCAATGTAACCTGCAGAAATTGATCCTATTTCTTCCATCTGATCAGCGTGCATTCGAGCCAGCCTGCCGACTTTTATTTTTTTACCGTTCCGGATGTTGATCACTGTGTTGCCTTTTGAAAGGCTGCCCTGGTAAACACGAATATACGTCAGTTGACCGTACTGGCCGTCCTCCAGCTTGAATGCAAGAGCAACCAATGGACTTTCCTTTTCGCTTTTAAGAATAACCGGTGTTTCGTCCTTGTCCATATCCAGTGCTTCATTCTCCACATCGGAAGGGCAGGGGAGAAGGCGCGTTACGCCGTCAAGGAGCGGCTGAACGCCTTTGTTTTTATAGGCAGAGCCCATATATGCTGGCGTT
>JAFDJC010000267.1 GCA_019307665.1 Deltaproteobacteria bacterium
GCTTCAGGACAAGGGCATACCTGTTTTACCCGGGCCTGAACGCGCAGCAAAAGCAATGGGTGCGCTGGTGAGGTACAAACAACTGAAAGAAAAAATATCGGCCAATCAAAAAAACTAGAGAAAAAAAAGGGGGACGTTCGTCCCCCCTAACTCGCCTGAACTGTTTTGCTAAATATCATAATAAAGAAAAAACTCATGAGGATGCGGACGAAGATTGACCGCATTGATTTCGTTTTCGACCTTATATTCAATCCATTTTTCGATCACATCCTCTGTGAACACGTCACCCTTCAGCAGAAAATCCGAATCATTTTCAAGCGCGAAAAGCGCTTCTTCAAGAGATCTAGGTGCGGAATCGACTTCAGCAAGCTCTTCGGGTGGCAGATCATAAATATTTTTATCAAGCGGATCACCCGGATCGATCTTGTTTTCAATACCATCCAGGACAGCCATCATAATTGCTGAAAACGCCAGGTATCCGTTACAAGACGGGTCAGGCGTTCTGAACTCAATCCGCTTTGCTTTGGGGGACATGGAATACATTGGAATACGAACCGCGGCACTTCTGTTTCTGCTGGAGTAAGCAAGGTTTACAGGCGCTTCAAATCCAGGAACAAGGCGCTTATATGAATTGGTAGTCGGATTTGTAAAAGCACAAAGCGCTTTGCAATGCTTCAGGATACCACCTATGGCATATAATGCTTCCTGGGATACGCCGGCATATTTATCACCTGCAAACAACGGGTTGCCGTCTTTCCATATGCTGATATGTGTGTGCATACCGGTGCCATTATCTTCAAATATCGGTTTCGGCATAAAAGTTACGGTGTGGCCGTGACGATTGGCAACATTTTTTAAAATGTACTTAAACCAGACAAGCTGGTCTCCCATCTCGAGCAACGGCTTGAATCTCATATCAATTTCCGCCTGTCCCGCGGTTGCAACTTCATGATGCTGGCATTCCACATCAATACCGATCTTTTCAAGGGTCAGCATCATTTCAGTTCTCAAATCCTGGAATTTGTCCATAGGCGGAACCGGAAAGTATCCTTCTTTGTGTCTTGGCTTATATCCAAGGTTAGGGTCTTCTTCTCTGCCTGAATTCCAAATCCCTTCCACGGAATCTATCTCATAGAAGGAAATGTTTCTTGATGACTCAAACCGTATACTGTCAAAAATAAAAAACTCGGCTTCAGGGCCGATATAGACGGTGTCGCCGATGCCTGTGCTTTTAAGGTAAGCCTCTGCCTTTTTTGCGATATTTCTTGGATCTCGGGAATACGACTCCCTGGTAATCGGGTCCACAATATTCCCGATCAACACAAGCGTTGGAACCTCATAAAACGGATCTATAACAGCTGTTGTCGGGTCAGGTATAACCAGCATATCGCTGGCATCAATAGGCTGCCATCCCCTGATACTGGAGCCGTCAAATCCATACCCATCCTCAAAGCTCGATTCTTCCAGTTCACTGACGGGAACTGAAAAATGCTGCCAGATACCGGGGAAGTCCATAAACCGAATGTCGACCACTCTTGCCCGGTTTTCTTTTGCCATGTCAAGTACCTGTTTTGGTGTCATGCTTTTCTCTCCTTCATATTTTAACTAGTTTAATAAAAAATCTTAATCGTAATTCTGATCTGTGCAAAATCAAACCGCATCATTACCCATTTCACCAGTCCTCACCCGAATCGCCTGTTCCACGGGCATCACAAAGATTTTTCCGTCACCCAGCTTTCCGGTATTGGCAGCATCACGAATTGCCGTGATGACCTTTTCCGCCATTTCAGAGCCTATGACAATTTCGATCTTAATCTTTGGAATAAAATCGACGACATATTCAGCACCCCGGTAAATTTCCTTGTGTCCCTTCTGTCTGCCGTAACCTTTTACTTCCGTAATAGTCATGCCCTGTACACCTATTTCATTAAGCGCTTCCTTTACATCATCCAGTTTAAACGGTTTAATGATCGCTTCGATTTTCTTCATTCCAGCCTCCATATTTACAAAAAAATCATTTAAAGTCCTTCTTAAGTGCATCCATCACTGCTTCCTTTATTTCAGCCTCCCTTTCCGGCTCATCAATTTTCCTTTCATATAAATCCCGGACATAAAATATATCCACTGCCTGATCTACATTTGTTGCTATTTTTGCGACATGAACATTAAGATTGCATCGAAAAAGCGCATCGGCAACCTTGAATAAAAGACCGGGCTGGTCATTTGCGAAGACCTCTATAATAGTAAAAAAACTTGAGCTGCTGTTATCTATTTCCACACGGTCGGCCCTTTTATGAATATGCTTGTATCCCGCCTTATAATGCTTTTCCCTTTTTCGCAGTTCTGCCGATATATCAAGCCCTCCATCAAGAACTGCCTGAAAAATAATTTCAGCCTTCTTCCATGCATCATCCTCAAAAATCAGGTCCGGAGGTGCTTTGACCGTAAAAATATCGAATGCGATATTGTTCTTCCATGTATATGCCTGCACATCCAGAATATCGAGACCATTCAGTGTGAACACACCTGATATTTTTGAAAAAAGTCCGGGCCTGTCTTTTGCACATATAGTAACATTTCTTGTATCAGACCCGTTGTTTTTTATAATGTCCCACACAAAGTCCTTGTCTTCAAGGCGTCGGTAAAGTTTAATATGGCCGGATATATCCTTTACGGAAGCATACAGCAAATACCTGGGAGAAAATATTTTAAAACATTCAACAGCCGCCTTTCTGTCATCCCCCGGTCGTGAAGACAGGATGACTTCATTTTTTTTCTTTTCTACCGCCTCAACTGCCCTGCTTGTGGCCAACTCGCCTTTTTCCAGTATCTTTAAGATTTTAAAAAACAAATCTTTAAGTAGTGTAGATGTCCAGTTGTTCCAAGCCTTCGGGCCTGTTGACATGGAATCAGCTACTGTCAAAAGATAAAGCATTTTTAGAAGCCGGATACTTTTTATCCTTCTGGCACAGACCAGCGCTGTCTCCTCATCGTTCACATCTCTTCTTGTGGCTGTTTTGACAAGAAAAAGATGCTCATTAATAAGAAACGATACCATCTCAACATAAGCTTGGCTGTAACCTGATCGCTTCATCACTTTTTCTGCAATCAGCGCGCCCTTATAAGAGTGGCCACTTCCCTTTTCACCTTTCCCTGTATCATGCAGAAGCGCAGCCCACAGAAGAAATTTCTTATACTTCCCAAGGCCCTGGTACAAATCCCTGTACAACATATCTTCGCCGACATTATCCCTGGATGCAAACTTCGTAATAGTCCTGACGGCATACAGCGAGTGCCTACCAACCGGGTAAAGATGATAAGCGTCATACTGGATGCGGTTATAAATCTTTTTCATTTCAGGAATAAACCGCATAAGAAAACCGGAATGAAGCATTTCATTTAACACTTCAAATGTATAATCCCCTGAAAGGAGTATCCGCTCAAAAGATTTGATATTTAATTCATCTTTCCTGAAGTCTCTGCCAACGAGATGGGAGAATTCTTTTGTCACACGCCGTGCTTCAGAGCTAATCGGAATCTTTAAACGTGCGCCTTCCTCAAAAATTTTGATTAGCAGGTCAGGAGAATCAAGAATATTTTCTGTTGAAGAGAATTTGAGCATATTCCGCTCTATTTCAAGCCCAGGAACGTCTGTCTTTTTTTTCGTTTTTTTTCTTTTAGGTATAAGACTTCCCGTGTAACCGAGCTCAGAAAGAAGCATAAGATTATGATTTTTGATATACTCCATCCTGTCGTGCAGTTCTCCCAGGAATTTTTCCACCGCCATCTGTTCCTTTGTGTCTTTAAAGCGCAGTATTCCGGCAATCTTTTTCTGGTATTCAAAGTGAAGCCGGTCGTACTTCTTTCCGGAAAGGAAGTGAAGATAGTTCCTTACACGCCAGATGAAAGACAGAGATTTGCTCAGTTCCTGAAACTCATTATCCGACAGGAACCCGTAATATTCTAAATCTCTTGGATCTTTCAGGTTCACCGCCACCTTGGCCACCCATAGCATTGTGTGATAGTCGCGGAGTCCTCCGTCTCCCTGTTTCAGGTTTGGCTCTAGCATGTAAGAAGAGTCGCCGTATTTTTTATGGCGCTTACGATTTTCTTCAACAATCCGTTGAATGACTTTATCAACATGACCACTAATGATCTTACTCCTCATCTTTTCCATAAGCTTGGTGAATAATGAGGATACACCGCAGATGAAACGGGCATCAAGAATTGAAGTAAGCACTTCCGTATCCTGGATCGAGAGGTCTATGCATTCTTTAACGGTTCTGGTCGCATGGCCG
>JAFDJC010000080.1 GCA_019307665.1 Deltaproteobacteria bacterium
TAATTTCTCTCCTTCAGTAATTATGCTTTTTTTATATATCCTGATAAATTCATCATAGTTGGCCAAAAAAACTTTAAGTATTGCAGGATCAAAGCGACTTTTCGGCATGAAGCCCTTGCGATTGTCACCCTTTGACATGATCTCATAAGTTTTATCAAAGTTAAACGGCTCTTTATAACTTCTCTCTGTAATCAGAGCATCAAAAACATCAACAATTGAGACAATCCTCGCGGCTAACGGAATTTCTTCATATTTAAGGCCGTATGGATAACCGCTCCCATCCCATCTTTCGTGATGATATAATGCTATCTGGTAGGCCAGCGCAAAGCTTGGGTTTCTTCCAATAATTCTTCCGCCGTTAATTGTATGTCTCTTGATAATTTCAAATTCGTCACAGGTTAGGTTCCCGGGTTTATTCAGGAGTTCATGACGTACATAAATTTTACCAACATCGTGAAGCTGTGCCTGTAACTGAATATTTTTTCTGAAATCGGAAGGTGCGCCTAACTTCATGGCAAGCATTTCACTGTAATTCCCGATTCGTGTAGTATGATTGCCTGTGTCGGAATCAAAGATCTCCGCAGATCTTGCAAGCATGTTGATAGAATATTCCGATAAATATTCCAGCCGGTTAAGAGTTTTCTTGTGATCAGTGATATCAAGAATGTTTACTATTCCCGCAGGTCGGCCGTTTACTTTAACAATATTACCTGAAAGATCCGCCCATCGTTCCTCTCCTTTTTTTGTTACAATTTTAAGTTCATAACGCTGAATAATATTTATTCCCTTTTGCCTTGCTTTTCCTCTTTTTTTTGCCACATCGAGGAACTCAGGATGTATAATGTCCCAGAAGTCCATTGAAAACAGTTCTTTTTGCGAATACCCTGTTATAACTTCTGCTGCCGGATTAGCATAAATATATTTGTTATCCTGATACATCATAATTGCTGTAGGTGCAGTCTGTGCAAGAACCCTGAACTTCTCATCAATCTTTATATTCCTCTGCAGAAAAAGATTTTCTTCTAATTCCCTTATTCTTCGCTTAAGAGTTTTTTCCTGTCTTAATAATATACTCGTTTCTTTCTCTTGGGTATGTAGATGTCGTCTTTCGGAGTTTGTTAATGGCTTAGGCATATTAGTTTTCCTTTATTATTAATCTATAAAGGAGGTGTGGTACAATAAAAAATTATTTATCAGTGTATATCAAAATGGATCAAAGGTCAAAGGCTCAGTTAGAATTAAAAGAAGGCACTTGACGAAGAGGGCAACCGTTGTTAAATAACAAATGTTTTTGATGATGATCGATGTTAAGCCTCTTGTTGTGACTTGACTATTAAAAAAGGAGAAAATTCTATGGATATGTTCCGTAGTGTCAAATTCAGGTTGCTTGTTGTATTCCTTCCGTTCTTTTTTATCTGGGGTTGTACTGCCGCCGCAAGAACAAAAATGATGGTGGATGGTATGAAACCGATGATGGACAAAATGAAAATTGCCGCCAACAAAAACACGGATATTGAATTACTGAGAGATGCCATGCCCGCAAGCCTTGTCCAGCTTGACGGCTTTATTGAAATATCGCCGGACAACCCTGATCTATTGTTAAGAGCTGCGGAAGCAAATGCCGGATATGCATTTGCATTTGTGAAGGACAAAAACCGAAAGAGAATGTTTTTTCAAAAGGCCAGGGATTATTCTCTCCGGGCGCTTAAGCAGAATGACACGTTCAGGGAAGCATCCGACAAGTCTTTGGATGAATTTATCGGATCGCTTAAAAGTTTTGAAAAAGAGGACGTCCCGGCCCTTTTCTTTGCTTCAAGTACCTGGATACAATGGATCGGTCTAAGCTTGAGTGACCCTGAAGCACTCATGGATTTGCCGAAAGTTGAGGCCATGATGGAAAGAGTCCTGGAGCTTGATGATACGTTCATGTACGGTAGTATTCACGCCGGATTCGGGGCCTACTATGCGGCAAGGTCCGTAACGCTCGGAGGGAAGCCGGTAAAAGCAAAATACCATTTTGACAAGGCGTTTGAGATATCAGAATCGAAATACCTTGTATTTTATCTTCTGTATGCAAGATATTATGCGGTCCAGATTCAGGATAGGACGCTTTTTGTTGAAACGCTAAACAAGGTGATTTCAGCACCTCCTAATCTTCTTCCTGAAAAAAATCTTGCAAATGAAATTGCGCGAAGGAAGGCCAAAGAATTGTTAGCAGAGGCGGATGAATATTTTTAAACAAATGCATCGGTGAAAATGACTGATAATATGAACGATATAAATTATTCAAAAGAGTGGTGGAACAGGATATCCGGTATGCTTACGGGGATCGAAAAGATTTTTGTGTCCACATGTCTTGGCGGAATGGTAGTACTTGTTCTTATTCAGATTATTTTGCGCAATTTTTATAACAGTGGAATCGTCGGCAGCGATTCACTTGTTAAACATCTTGTTTTATGGGTTGGTTTTCTCGGTGCAGGTCTGGCTACAAAGGAAAAAAGTCATATCCGGATTGATATTGCATCAAAGATACTTCCGGATAAAATAAAATCGATTGCACAGATTTTGGTCGATATCTTTTCAGTCGCCGTATGTTTAGGTCTTGTATACGCCGCTTACTCATTTGTTTCCATCGAATATGAGACAGGGGAGGTGATTCCGTTTTTACAGGTTCCTGTATGGATTATGGAGCTTATAATTCCCGTCGGTTTTCTCATCATTGCGCTCAGGTTTATGTTGCAGCTGTTGTTGAATATTTCTACACTTGTGAAAGGAAGCTGATAGTTGACTCTATTTATCGTTGCAGTCATCACCCTTATGGCGGTTCTCGGAGCCCCGATTTTTATCGTTATATCATCCTTTGCAATGCTTGGCTTTTATCTGGCCGATATACCGATAGCCGTCATCATTGTTGATATATACAATAAATTTTCAAACACACCGCTCCTTTACACCATTCCTCTTTTTACATTTGCGGGTTATATCCTTGCGGAAAGCAAAACATCCGTACGTATCGTCAATTTTTCACGGGCTGTTCTCGGTTGGCTTCCGGGGGGACTTGCGATTGTGTCGCTTGCAGTATGCGCTTTTTTTACAGCCTTTACAGGGGCCTCAGGCGTTACCATCATCGCCCTTGGCGGATTGCTTTATCCGGCCCTCATAAAAGAAAAATACCCGGAAAAATTTTCCCTGGGTCTTTTAACATCTTCGGGAAGTCTCGGACTTCTATTCCCGCCGAGCCTGCCGATCATTCTTTACGGGGTTGTTTCGGGAACCAGCATCAATCAGCTTTTTGCAGCAGGGCTGATACCCGGGATTCTGTTGATTTTACTTCTTTCAATTTATAGTATAGTAACGGCTAAAAAACAAAAAGCCGTCAAGAGAAGATTTTCCTTCAAGGAGGTCTTGAAAGCCACTTATGAGACCAAGTGGGAACTGCTCATTCCCTTTATCATCATCATCGGCATTTACGGGGGTTTTGTTACCCTGGGTGAGATAGCAACCATTACCATCGTATATGCCCTTTTCATAGAAGTTTTTATTTATAGGGATATAAGGATAACGGAGATTCCGGACATCATGACAAGAAGCATGATACTGGTTGGCGGGATTCTTATAATTCTCGGTTCGGCATATGGTTTGACGAACTATATTGTCGATGCACGGGTTCCGATGGTAATCCTCGATTTTATGAAGGAATATATCTCTTCAAGATTTGTGTTTCTGATTATGCTCAATGTTTTTCTTCTAGTCGTCGGATGTGTTCTGGATATATATTCAGCCTTGCTTGTTGTGGTTCCCCTGATTTTGCCGATCGCCATAAGTTATAATGTGAATCCGGTTCATCTTGGTATTATTTTCCTGACCAACCTTGAAATAGGGTATTCAACGCCGCCTGTGGGAATGAACCTTTTTATATCCTGCTTCAGGTTTAAAAAACCTGTCACCACTCTTTACAGGGCTTCAATACCGTTTTTGATTATCCTGTTTGCAGGTCTTATGATTATTACGTATGTACCGGAACTGAGCCTGGGGTTGGTGGAGTATTTCGAAATCAAATAGAGTGCGGCGGTTCAAGTTTCCGGCAGACCTGATTAATTCCTACCTCCTTTTATCAAGTACTTTCCTCAGTTTTTGTGACAGACTTTTCATGCCGAACGGTTTTTGAATATACTCCCCGTTTCCTTGCTCAAGAATTCTGGTGGCCTGATCCGTTATACCATAACCACTGGCGAGAAGAACTTTGACATCCGGGTTTATTCGTTTCAGGGCTTGAAACGTTTTTTCGCCTCCCATTTCAGGCATTATCATGTCTAGTACCACAATATCAATTTCGTCTTTTTGCGCTTTATAAATATTAACAGCTTCTTTTCCGCTTGAAGCTGTGATCACCTTGTATCCGATTTCACTGATAAATTCTTCTTCAACCTGCCTGACGGTTTTTTCATCATCGATTAAAAGGATCGTTTCAGACCCTGTCATCAGTTTGGTTTCATCTTGTTCTTTGCTGACAGCTGTTTTATTTGATGCCGGAAGATAGATTGTGAATGTAGCGCCTTTGTCCTTACTGCTTTCAGCGCCAATTTTTCCATTGTGATGCTTTATGATACCGTAAGCTGAGGCAAGGCCGAGGCCGGTGCCCCTTCCCATTTCCTTTGTGGTAAAAAAGGGCTCAAAAATTTTATCCAGGATCTTTTGATTCATGCCGACACCGGTGTCCGAAACTATAATCTTTACATACTTGCCCGGAGCCAGATTAAGATGTACGGCTGAATTCGAATCTACAAATGCATTTTCAGTTTCAATGGATAAATCGCCGCCTTCGGGCATGGCATGGGCAGCATTAAGATAAAGATTAAGCATTACCTGTTCGATCTGGCTCGCGTCGGCTTCTATTGCCCAGGTGTCTTCCTGTAACTGTTTGTTAATTCTAATTTTTTTATTAGTACGGCCTATCATATTAAGACTTTTAGCGATGATGATGTTAATATTAATTGGTTCGACATGATATTTTCCACCCATGGCAAAGCCCAGAAGCTGTCGGGTGAGATTTGCACCGCTCTGAACAAGTTCATCAATTCGCAATAGTTTCTGATAGTTAGGATGTTCTTTTTCAAGTCCTAGTTTCAGTTTCAGTATTGATATATATCCATGTATCCCGGTCAGGATATTGTTAAAGTCATGTGCAATACCCCCTGCAAGTGTTCCGATTGCCTCCATTCTAAGAACCTGGTTTAGTTGTTTTTCAAGCTCTTTTTTTTCCTTTTCAGCTTTGGTGATATTTGTTTTATCACGAACAACTCCGCGGAACCCGGTCGGCATTTCCTGTATGTTTTTTACAAGGGATGCTGATATTTCAAGGATTCTTATGGTGTTGTCCTTTTGAATAATTTCATAATCAAAAATACGTGAAGATTTGCCTGTTTTATAAATCATGTTGTAGATATGGTACATCCGCTTAGCTGTTTCCGGGGCTGAATAATCCCTGTTATTCATTCCAAGCAGTTCCTGGTTGGTATATCCGGTTATCCTGGTCATGGCATTATTGACAAAAGTCAAATTTCCGGCAAGGTCAACCTCGTAATAGCCGTCTTCCATGTTATCAATGATGTCACGATATCTTGCCTCACTTTCGATCAGGGCGTCCTGAGTTAATTTTTTTTCGGTTATCTCAAATGCCGTCCCGAATATGGATACTTTTCCGTCAAAAACAAAATCTTCTCCGGTGTAGTCAACCCACCTGCTTTCTCCTGATTTATGGCGTAAATGGATATCATACCGTGCAACTGTTTTTTCCTCTTTTTGCCGCACAAAGCCCTTATTTTTTGCAATTTCTTTCATGTCCGGGTGAACAGTGTCCCAGAATTTCATGGACAGGAGCTCCGTTTCCGAATAGCCTGTAATATCCTGCATTGCCTGGTTTGTATAAATAAAATATTCATCCTGAATGATAAATATGGCTGATTTGCTGCTGTCCGCAAAGGTTTTAAATAGACCTTTGCTTTTTTCAATCTTTTTTTCTATTTTATTAGAAGTCATTTTTTTTGCCATTCAGCGTTCTCCCGGTTACAAAAAAAATACATTTATCCTGTTTCGCTTTTTTAAAATTAGACAATCGGAAAGATCGTGTGAATTTCTATCCAGCTCAGTTGAATCATTTTTAATGATTACATTTTCAGCATGTTGCAGTCAATATATAAAACTCAATATTTAATAGTCTTGACAGGAAAAAAACAGGATGATATCAGAAATCCTGTTAAATTAAAGGCGCGTAGCTCAGCTGGAAGAGCGCTACCCCGACACGGTAGAGGTCGTCAGTTCAAGCCTGACCGCGCCTACCAATAAAATCATATACTTACAAACTTTGAACAACTTCATTTATTTCATTTGCTACCATTTTGCTACCATTTATTTTAAAAATCATATTTTCATACCTGCAAGCGGCTTCCTGATTAACTGATTTCATCAAGTGAGCATAAACATTCAAGGTTACTGTTGGGCTTGAATGTCCAAGCTGCGATTGAATATATTTGATATTCTCGCCCTGTTCAATCATCAGGCTTGCTTTGTGGTGTGCCTCAGGCCATGAAAGCGTATTTCATGCAGTCCGGCCTCTTTAATTGCCGGTTTAAAATACCTGTATGTCATGTTGTTGTGGTCAATTGGCCCTCCGGAACAAAATCCTGTGTTTTTCATTCCTTCCCGATACTTTGAGAAGGTATCAATTACTCTTTTTAGCATATTATCTCCCACAGTAAATATTGGTGTAGTGAGGGAAATATGTTTTATATCCTGCTGAAAAACCGGACTGAAAATCTTCGGATCTCTCAGTTTCCATAGTTTCAAGATGCTTCCGAATAACCACCGACAATGTTTTGCCTCGATGGTGGGAGCATGTAAGTTTCAAGGCATCTTTTTTGGCATACACATCAGCCAGCTTTTTGCCGGAAGCGTATTCCGGGCTGCGTCTGACCGGCTCCGATGTCTGGCAGGAAGTTGTTGAAAGCAGAAGTAAAAACAGCAGGCACAGAAAGAACTTAATTTTTATCATTTTCTGATCCTTCCTAAAAATATCCTATTGACTTACCAATCATTCCTATATGTTCACACGCTTGCTGTCAAATAATAAAGCACACTTTCCACACCATTATTAAGACTGATTTGGGTATTTTATCAACACCGACTATAAAGCCGTAAATACTTCCGCACTTACATTCAGTGCTTGTAAATACTCGAGCTGAACAGGCTTCAAAGATTTCACTATCTGCCGTTGACTACCCATGCTGGCTATCAGTATGCTCATAAACTTGATAGTCATCACAAATGGAGTTCAATCATGAAGTTAAACCAGGGGAGAGGTCATACGTCCCCTTGGTCCCGGGATCAGAACAGTATTTTCTCAACAAGAAAATAAAAGAAAGCCGCACTTCCAAGGTACAGTTGCATGACAAGGAAGGCGCAGGGAATTTTAACCCAGTGCGACTGTTCTTTTATCTTATCAAAACAGAAAAATGCGGCAAGACCGAGAATGATTTCAGGGATAATAATGTAAATAGCAATATGTCCGATCATCACAACATTTTTGGCATACCACGATGAAAGAATCCACAGGGTTTGTTCAGACACGCCGAAAATAGCCAGAGATACTAGGGCTACAGCCATGTAGGCAGCTGTTTTAGAATATCGGGCTTTGATACGTTGACCGGAATAAATGATCAGAAAAATCGGGATAGTCCACAAACCGGCCATATATCCTGAGACGGTTCCGATTTTCGTTAACCCATCTTCAGGGAAGACCAGAATGTTCAGCTGGGCTGACAAAAACCAGTCGGGAAATACCTGAAAAATGCTTAGAATAAAGGCGAACAGCCACAGATTTACCCAGTCATCATATTTTCGCCAACCACCATACAGGGGAATGGCAATGTTATAAATGATTACCAGAAAAAGCATGCGGATGCCCGGCTTAACGTCAATTGGTGCTATTAGTACAAGAGCGCATAAAATGGTAAAAAGCAAATGAAGAAAAAGAACGTCGCGTTCGCTCCGGTTTAGGAGATCTGATATTTTTGTATTATTCACAATAGATTCTCCGTTGGTACTCAGGCGCTGCTTTACAATTTAAAAGTTAAGTCACATTCACAACATTTGAAATACGACTGATGGTATCTGTCATGAATTGATTGTTTTCTATCTTCACTTCAATGGAATCGTTGGGACAAACTGTGACGCAACGACCGCATCCCCTGCAGTTTGCACCGATAACAGCATGCTCATTTTCAATATGGATGGCGTTCACAAAACAGACATCTTCTTTTGCACATATTCCGCATCCGACGCATTTGTCGGTTACTATCATCGATATGCCGGGCATTCGGTTGATTTTGGAACCTATGCTCGGATTGATTTCGGGCAGTACCTTCCACAGGCAACAGCAAGGACAGCAGTTGCAGACGGTTAAAAGCTTTTTTCCCGGGCCTACATTGAGCCAGACCTTATCGAGCTTATTACGTCCGATCAGATGGACTAATCCTGCGTCACGACAGCGTTTTGCATGTTCTATTGCTTCCGCTTCGGTTACACGTCGACCCCATTTTGGATTGATGCCCATGGCAGCTTCACCCAAAAACATGCAGCCGAGATCGATTGGATAATCTTTGCAGTTGGTGGAATCGCGACATATGCAGAAGTCCATGATCCAATGATAGTTTGCTTCCCGAATGAAATGATCAAGAACCTGTGAAGGCATAACCATATCTTCTTTTTGAGTGAGAGACTTGTTTACAGGAATGGCTTTATTTTTCGGCAGGTAAAATATTTCATCATCTTCAAAAAGCAGATATTCGATTGCACGGCCTATAATCGGATAGTTTGACAGCCTTGCCCAGAAAAATCTCTGTGAAAAGGTTTTATTAAGCAAAGTTTTGATCCAGTATGGGCTGGCCATGTTGACCTCCTGTTGTATTTATAATGTATATATTATCTTTTTGTGATATAGATCGACAATGATGTCAATACCTATCTTCTTTCAGGAACAGCTTGTGATATTCCGCTTCGGTGAGATGTGCTTTCAGTATTCGGTTAATTAGTGAGTATATATCTTCAAGCTCATCATTCGACATTTTTTTCACAAGCAGTTTCATGAGTTCATCATCTGAAAATTTCTGGAGATAGAAAATAATGGTTTCTTCGTCGGAAACCCTGTCCATGCCGAATGCGCCCAGTCCATTATATTCTTCAACAAAATTATGTGTATGTTTCATGTATTACCTGTATTGCAAATAAGTCATAAAATTATATCATTTAACAATAAAAACATATTGTTATTTCTTATTGTTTCAGCAAAGAGATATAGTCCGGTATATAATTATTGTCAATAATCCAATCATATGCGATAAAAAACAATAATTTTTTTAAGAAAAATATACCAATTGATATATTGAAACCTTTATAATGTGAGGAGGAAACATGCGGGACCCGTTATTTGAAACAATTACCATTAATAAGCTTGAAATTAAAAACAGAATTTATCTGCCTGCCATGCATCTGGGTATGGCTGAGAATTTTAAAGTGACGGACCAGATTATCGATTTCTACGCTGAACGCGCTATGGGTGGAGCAGGTATGATTACGGTCGGCTTTGCCACGGTAAATGATTTAGCCGGAAACACAACCAATATCGGCGCGCATAATGATGAATTTATTCCCGGTCTTGAACGGCTGGCCAATGTTATAAAAGATAATGGCGCCCGATCCTGTGTGCAGCTTAATCATTCCGGGAGGTATAACTTTTCTTTTTTTTTAAACGGCAAACAACCGGTTGCTCCTTCGGCGATAGCTTCCCGACTGACAAGGGAAACGCCCAAGGCACTTGAAAAAGATGAGATTCAGCAGATAATTGATGATTTCGCCCAGGCTGCCCTGCGGGTTAAAAAAGCAGGGTACGATGCTGTGGACGTGTTAAGCGGCACGGGTTACCTGCTCAGTGAATTTTTGTCGCCGATAACCAACCAAAGAACCGATGAATACGGCGGTTCTCTTGAAAATCGGATGCGATTTGGTCTGGAAATTATGATTGCCATTCGTAAGGAAGTGGGCGAGGTATTTCCATTGACAGTACGAATGAACGGCAATGATTATATGCCGGGAGGCCAAGGCAGAGAAGAACTTCAGCAATATGCCAAAGCACTTGTGGAAGAGGCAAGTGTAGATGCCTTGTGTATCAATGTGGGCTGGCATGAAGCAAGGGTTCCGCAGATCACAGCTGCAGTTCCAAGAGGTGCGTTTGCTTATCTTTCCAGGGGAATAAAGGAAAAGGTGAATGTGCCGGTGATTGCCAGTCATCGTATTAGCGATCCGTATATTGCCAGGGAGCTGATTGCAGACGACATGTGCGACATGGTGGCCATGGGTCGCAGTCTGATTGCAGACCCGTATTTGCCTGAAAAAACAAAAGATGGCCGAGAGGAGGAAATTCTCCATTGTATTGCCTGTGCCCAGGGATGTTTTGACAATCTGTTCAAGCTCAAGCATGTGGAATGCTTGTGCAACCCCAGGGCTGGTTACGAATGTGAGAAAGAATGCGAAACAGCTGAAACCCCAAAAAAAGTGATGATCATCGGCGGCGGAGCCGCAGGGATGAATGCGGCCATCACTGCATCAGGCCGTGGTCATGATGTTACGATTTATGAAAAAAGTGATGAGCTGGGCGGACAGTTATTTTTGGCGGCAGCGCCCCCGGGGCGGGAAGAGTTTGCCGAATTGGCCTATGATTTGGAGACGCAGGTTTTTTCGAGTAAAATAACGGTTTGCCTGAACCAGACGGTTGATGCCGAACTGATTGAAAGCGAAAAACCGGATCATATTATTCTTGCCACCGGTGCGATTCCCATGACGCCTCCGATTCCCGGCGTTGAGCTTCCTCATGTTGTCCAGGCCTGGGATGTGCTGGCTGATAAGGTTTATACCGGTCAGAGGGTGGTTATTCTCGGCGGCGGCGCTGTGGGAGTGGAAACCGCCTTGCTGCTTGCGGAAAAAGGCACTCTCTCGGGTGACGTGTTGAAATTTTTATTTATCAACAAAGCCGAAACACCTGAGGCCCTCTATGAGTTGGCAACCAGGGGAACCAAAAAGATTACCATCATTGAAATGATCGATAAAATCGGCAAGGACTTTGGTAAAACAACACGATGGGGTATGCTCCAGGATGTTACCCGGTATGGTGTGGAATCAAAGGTGACCTCCAAGGCAATTGAGATTAACCCTTCCGGTATTAAAGTGGAAACAGGGCAGGGGGTTGAGGAAATACCGGCCGACACCATTGTGCTGGCCACAGGTTCCAAACCAGTTGCAGATCTTCGGTCGGTAATTGAAGAAAAAGGTATATCGTTTAATATTGTTGGTGACGCAAATCAAATCGGAATGGCATTTGATGCAATTCATCAAGGATATAATGCTGGAGTAGCCATATAAGCAAAACAAGAAAAAACATTCGAGGAAGCAGAGTGAAGCAGAGCGACATAGGGTTTGACCATGCGTATGATCTTGCGATGAATAGCAGTCAAACCATTGGAACTAAAATTGCTGCACTGACTGATGCCACCGGTAAGATTTGTTCTGAAAATATTTTGGCACGGGTTGATTCACCATCCGTTAACTCATCTCTTAAAGACGGTTATGCCGTTGTATCCGATGATTTGAAGTCAGCTTCCAGGAGTTCATCGGTCACCCTGGAAGTAAAAGGCCATATTGCCGCGGGTATTGAGGATGATATCAAAGTTTCCAGTGGCAGCACTGTCAGGATTCTGAGCGGCGCTTCCATACCGGATGGCGCTGATGCGGTTCT
>JAFDJC010000268.1 GCA_019307665.1 Deltaproteobacteria bacterium
CAAGGCCTTACTGCTCGGACTGTACCGCACTCGGTCAGTTTTGATTCACCTTTTTTCCAGACAACACCAGTATTGCGCTCTGCAATGTTTGCAATCTCGTGAAATCCCTTGACGTATGACTCCGACGTCCAATACCATTTTGCTCCGGTTTCGGGGAAACCAGGTTGAGTATTTAAGATCATCAGGAGATCATGTGTCGTCGGAAGGCGCCAGTCACCATATCCCCCTGTTTTCATTTTTTCCACATATGCCTTTGCCCCACTATAAGTTAAGCATTTTTTCAGTTCAATATGGGTATCGAGAATATTCCAAAGCAACCCGGTCTCCATGTCACTAACGGTCCCATTATTATTGACCGTGTATCTTCCTTTTCCTGTACGTTTTAATGCAGATGCGATTCTCTTCTTTTCAGATTCTATTCTTTCTTTCTCTTCCTTAATTTCTGCAAGCCGTTCTTGCTCTTTCTTTCTTTGTTCTTTGGCAAAAAGTTCCTTTTGAATAATACCCTTTTTTTCGTTTTCAAGCATGGTAATTATCTTTTTAGTAGAGTTTCTGTATTGCATAGAGGATTCTTTTGACATATACTTCTTAATTGAATTGATCCGGTTATCAACATCAATTTTAGTGTTTTTGCTGTAGGCAAAAATCTTATCCCATGATTCTCTATCTTTTATTTTTTGATCAAGTTTCACCAAAACAGCCCGAATACTTTTTTCAGCCGGTGTCTTAGGATTCTTCTTCAAGTATTCAATATATACTTTTCTTGCAGCTTTGGACTCAAGTTTTTCATCTTCGACTTTTCTTTTAAGAGTAGTCATGGTTTGCCTAGACTGCATGCTAAGCATTAAAGCCTTAATTTTAGGAACTTGAGAACTCTCCTTGTAATCTGTTATAAACTTACTGCAAAGATCTATACACGGCGCAAAGGCTTTATTTATTTCACAGTCAACTATTTCTTTCTTTACATATTTATAATAAGCTTCAGATTGCTTTTCTTTCAGCTTTTTAACATCCTTCCTGTATTTGCCTTCAGGACGTTCCGATAAATATTCATTATATGCGGCAAGTCTTTTCTTATAGTTATCCGATGGTATATTCCGGAGATCCTTAAATCGTTTTTCGTCAATCGTTTTTTGTATTTCATTTATTTTTTTCTTTACCTCCGCCACATGGGGACCCTCGGGATATTTTTCCAAGTATTCATTATACAAAGTCTTTGCTTTAATATTGTACTCATCATCTATCGAAAGGTTTTCAACCCCTGTAATCGCTTTTTCAAAATCATGTTCCTGAATCAGATTTTTAATTTTGATTATCTTCTTTTCAGCACTTAAAATAAATGGGCTTCCAGTATTGTTTTCAATATAGTTTTTTAATGTTTTATACTTCTCCACCATGGATTCCTGGTACCCTATGCTGATTAAAACATCATCGTATTTCTTTTTGATCATTCTTGGTTTAATGAAATTAACCCACGAGAACCAACCCGCTGACGAAAAAATAACAATTGCAAAAAATATATACGAAGAAACAAGAATCCTTTTCCGTCTGAAGTTTTGAGAAGCGCTCAGAAGCTTGACATCTTTCTCATCAGGTAATGTACTTTTCTTTTTTGCAGAACCTTCGGACGGCTTTTGCTCTATTTCTTCATCCATCTCTATTTCTTCATCCATCTCTAATTCTAGATCACTATCAGTCTTTTCATGTTGTTTCTTTGATGACAGTGTCTTTTTATCTTTCTTCTTTTTCTTGGCGCTTTCTTTTTCATCTTTAATTCTTAGCGACTCCATGAGAATATTCATAAGAGGCATGCTAATCTCTTTCTTTTTCCTAACAGTCCCCTTTTCTATTTCAATTATGGCATTTTCCCACCCTACGATTTCGCAAGCCGCATCTTTGCCTGACAGCAAACCTGTTTCAGCAGCAATCAGTTCACCCTTTAAAAGATAAAGTAAACCAACATTTTCGTCAGCCTTAATCTTTAAAGTGCAAGTTGTTTTTTCCATCTCAGACATCTGTAGAAAAGATGACAAGCCAATGCCGTGTATCTGCCCTCCGACACCAATATTCATTTCGTCAAATATCTTTTCCTTTAGCAACTCCATATCAACCGGTTTTTCAAAATACAGGCACGACTCCAGTTTTTTTATCCTGGACTCTATATCAGGTGTCCCAAATGCTGTTGTCACAACAACCGGAATGTGAGGGTAATTCTGGTTCATAAATAAAAGAAATTCAAAATCGTCCATGTCCGGCATTTTTAAATCGACTATGATTATATTCACTTTGACACTGCTAATAATATTAGCCACTTCCCTAACATCTCCGGAGGTCATTATTTCGACTTTATCTGAATGCTCCTTGAACATTCCCTTGAATATGTTCAGCATCCCTGTATCAATGTCGACGAGTAAGATCTTGTTCATGCCCAAATCTTCCTTTTCAGATTTTAGAGGCTGTTATGTTTTAGTTTATTAAGCATGCGGTCAATTAAGTAATACATATTACAATTTATATGCATCTTGCAATACCATAATCTACCGGCTAAGTAAAATCCTGACCCAGAGGGCCGGCTTATTTTTATAATCGTAATCATAATCCTAATCTTAATCTGCTTTTTATTCGTCACGTACTAATTTTCGAGATTATGATTATGAATTGTTTTCGAGGGAGGACGGGGGACGTTCGTGAAATTGTGATTTTTTAAAAAAAGTCACAATTTCACGAACGTCCCCTTTACACTCTTTACACTTTACACTTCCGGAACAACAGCATTGTTATCAAGAAGGTCAATGTCAAGGGGCATGGTTTTCTCAGGATCACGGTATAGAGAAATCGCATCATTAAGGCATTGTTCCGCGCACAATCCACAACCCAAACATTTATCTTTTTGATAATTCAAGGAACCTTCCTTGATTTTAATTGCGCCCACAGGACAAACGTCAATACAGTTGGCACCCAAATCACATTTGTTTTTATCAATTTGAATTGAATATCCGGAGTTGGCATTCATCTCGAGTTGGGCACTGATTTTCTTGGATAACCGGGACGCTGTCAGGCTGACACAAGTATCTGGATGGCAATTGCAAATGACACCAGTGCTCCCGCCGGTTGCGACTTTTAAAAATGCCTGGGTTACATGACCTTTTGCCCTTAAACGATCAATAAGCTCAAGGGCTTCGCTCTGGGATATTTTTCTGGGGTTGTATTTTTGACAATGCTCCATCCATAGCATGGATATTTCTTTTCCCACGGCAAGACATGAGTTTATGGTTTCTTGTGGAGCATTGGTGGAAAGTTTACAGGGACAATCCATAACAACAATATGTTCAGGTTCTTGAAAAATGATTTTTGTGGCATACTTGTATGGTACAATCTTTTTATTATCATCAGATATTACACTAATATTTTTATTGAGTGTGAAGATTTTCTTTGTATCTTCTTTGGACAGTACTTTTGAATGATATCTGTGGAAAACAGCTTTAGCGATAGGCGTTATGGGTTTTACCCAAGCAAAATATTTTGTTAGAAATTTTGTGCTGACAAGTGCCACCTTAACGTAAGGCGCATAATAAGTGAAATACAAAATATTATGAATGGCCCTGTCGATACGCCAACCGTGTTTCTTAAATACCGCGACCGTGGATAATTTCATGCTGCTCTCCTGATATGACAATCTGTTACTGCCCTTGAAAAAACAGGCTATACCCTACAGGCAACTCCCGATTCACAACCGCTCTGGTTAACTGCCGGTTTTTACTGAACGTACGAAATCTTCAAACGCCGACCGGGTATCATACTTAAACTCAAAACCGGTCTCGGTTATCAATCGCTCTGAGGATGCAATCCATGAATAGCGGATAAGGTTTAGTCCGGGACTGGGAAACTCGGTCAGAAAATGCATCCGCATAAACCAAAGCAGGTTATTGAGCACAAACATCAGACCAAACGGAAGGCGAACGGCATGATTGCCCAGTTTCCGAACCATTTCGCCGAATTCCATAGTCCCCTCTCCCGCCACATTGAACACACCGCCAAGAGTCTTTGAGAGACACATGACAATGACTCGGATAAGGTCATCCTCATGAACAAACTGAAAAGGGGCCGTCTTTGAAGGCAATAATACAAAAGGCTTCTGGAGATGTCTGGCCAGTGGATTCGCAAAGCCAGGGCCCACTACAAAACAGGGCCGCAAAATAGTGATAACCATATCAGAATGGCTGTTGATGAATTCCTGCATCAGGA
>JAFDJC010000081.1 GCA_019307665.1 Deltaproteobacteria bacterium
TTTATTTTCATAGTCAAGATAGCTAAATGAAAGACCTCCGAGACTGATGTCCATGATCTTTCCAAGAAGTTCATTTGACTTCATGGATGATGATATAGCATAAGCGCCCTCCTTGACTTTAAATCGATTGGATTGTCTTTTTTCCTTATTATTACTCATAGTTGAATCCTGCTTTTCAATTCCCGCACTAGACAAAAAATATTTACGCTGTTAACATTATCCTGCAGCGCGGACAGTACTCACAATAAACTTATCAAAAATAGGTTTTTATGTCAAGAAACAAGTCGCGGAAGAAGGTTGCTATGGTATTTACCATACTAAAGGTTTACTTATCCATCCCTTATCACCGTCAGCATGTTGAACATATAGCCATTTTTCTTTTTTTTTGATTATTTTTAAGGGGATGCCTTTTTCAGCAGTAAAGGCGATTTTATATTTTGTTCCCGGACCGGAGCGGATGTTGCAGTTTTTCTTAGTGATTACGGTCGCCACATTGCTTAAGAGTGATTTATGAATCCATCCACTGTCTTTTTCGAAGTCTTTAAACTGATACCAGTTCCCCTTTTTTTTAATAACATCAACCGGGTGGTATTTTTCAATTTGCCACAGCACTTTATATGTTGTTGCCGGTCCGGACCTAATATTAGCAGTGTTAGACTTAACCGACAGACGTTCAGCAGAAACATCAAGGGCAGTGAAAAAAAGTGACAAGTGAAAGATCACCAGTAAAAGAATAATAGAAGATAGTTTTGCTTTTAAACTGTTCATATTTACACCTTGCAAGCATGTTTATTGTAAGTGAATTTATGCGACAAAATTTATTAAAAAGCAATGGAATAATGCCGTTTATATCACTTGAAATCGAGAGAAATATTCTCCGAAATATTAATAGCAATTTTCCTTTCATCATCATCAATTATTTTTATCTCCACATTTATAGTTGATGAGAGAAAGTTTTTCGGCAGGCGTTCAGGCCATTCTATCGCCACTACACCGTTGTTTTCCGCAATTTCATCGAGTCCTAAATTATCAAAATCCGAATGATTGTTCAATCTGTAGAGGTCGGCATGAAAAAGGCGACATCGTCCCGGATATTCATTAATAAGTGTGTAAGAAGGACTTGTAATATAAAACTCGTCGGGCACTTCGAGGCCGATTGCAAGTCCCTGTACAAATACGGTTTTTCCGCTACCCAGTTCACCCTTGATAAAGAGCGTGGTGCCGGGCTTCAGAACTTTTCCAAGACGCTGGCCGGCAAGCCTTGTCTCTTCAGTTGAATGTGTGACGGTTATTGATTCTGAAAACATCACAGTCTCAGACTGTCAGGCATTATACTCATGTATGTGGAAGTGGCTCTTTTCGCAATATTTAAAAACTGTTCAGGAATTGCGTTCATGACCTCTGAAGCAAGTATGCCCACAGGACCGGTTTTTTTGCTGATACTATCTGCTGCCGCACCGTGCATAAATACACCGGCTGTTGATGCATATTCCGATGAATAACCCTGAGTTAAAAGTCCTCCAATAATACCTGTCAATACATCGCCCATTCCTCCGGAAGCCATGGCAGGGTTTCCTGTGGGATTGATAAAAACAGTTCCATCCGGATGGGCAATGACAGTTTTCGCGCCTTTTAACACAAGGTGAACTCCGGATTCTGCTGCAAATTTTCGAGCAGCTCCGGTTCGGTCTTTTTGGATATCTTGAACCGAATTACCTGTAAGCCGTGCCATTTCGCCAGGGTGAGGTGTCAGAATAACAGGTGTTTTGATTTTTCGCAGCAGATCTGTATTGCCGGAAAGATGATTAATACCGTCTGCATCGATTACAACCGGTATCCCTGTATTTGAAATAATTTGCCTGATAAGGTTTCCGGTTTCATCTGACATGCCTACGCCGGGACCGACTATCAGGCATGTTTTGCCTTCAAGAAGTCGAATAATACTGTCAAAAGATGCTTCGGCAAGCATACTGTCTTTGGTTTCAGCAAGAGGTTCCGTCATGACTTCAAGAACTTGAGATTCAAGAATCGGATTGAGTGAGGCAGGTATCCCTAACGTGACGAGACCCGCTCCGGTTTTCATGGCAGACATTGCTGTCATAGCAGCAGCGCCTGTTTTGCCTGGAGAACCTGCAATAATCATGAGATGACCGGCTGTTCCTTTGTGAGCATCAGCCCGCCTTGGGTGGAAACCGTTGCAGACCATTTCGGGCGTGATGAGATTCTGAAAAGGGTCTGTCTTTTTGATAATATGTTCAGGGATGCCGATATCAACTATACCGAGGCGACCTGTGTAATGAGAGCCCGGATAATGTATATGGCCTGATTTAGCAAAAGCAAATGTTGCTGTCGCCTTTGCTTTGATACAGATACCATGCGGCTGACCGGTGTCCGAATCAAGACCGGAAGGTATATCAACTGAAAAAACAGGCGATTTTGAATTATTTATGAAGGTGATGATATTTTTGAAATAGCCTTTAACATTGGATTTAAGACCTGTCCCGAGAATCGCATCGACCCATATTTCCTGGTGAGCAAGACTTACCCTGTTCAGATCAAAGTCAGATTGAGCTGGTATCTCAATCACAGGAACGCCTATGGGGCCAAGAAGTTTGAGATTGGCTTCAGCATCCCCTTTTAAGTTGTTTGCCTTAGATAGGAGGTAAACTATAACCTTTATTCCGTATTGGTAAAGATAGCGAGCGATTACAAAACCGTCACCACCGTTGTTCCCTCTTCCGGCAATGATGCCTACTCTTTTTGTGCGGATATCAGGGAAAGTGTCAAAAAGCATCTGTGTTGCGCCGCGACCGGCATTTTCCATCAGAACACGGCCCGGAATGCCGAAAGACTCTATTGTCGTACGGTCCATGTCCTGCATTTCGCGTGCTGTCACAAGATACATTATCCTTCTCCCCCTCCTGTTGTTACAACGTTTTAATTAGCCGGATCATTTCTTGCACAGCCTTTTCCATTCCAACAAGCGAGGCCCGTGAAACAATACTGTGACCGATGCTGAATTCATCTATTTCAAACAGTCCCTTGAAATATTTTATGGTTTTGTAGCACAATCCATGACCGGCGTTAATGCCGAGTTTCAGTTTTCTGGCAAGTTTCACCGCATCGACTATTTTATTGAAGGCTCTTTCTTTTTTGTCTGCGGTTGAGGCATCGCAGAAGGTACCCGTATGTATTTCCACCATGGAGGCATCGATTTTATGGGCCAATTTTATCTGTTCGGGGTCGGCGTCAATAAAAATACTGACGGGTATGCCGCTATTCTGCAAAGTGTCCACTGTCTCGGCAATGGTGTGTTTATGAACGATCAGATCCAGGCCGCCTTCGGTTGTGAGTTCCTCCCTTTTTTCCGGAACAAGTGTGATGACATCCGGTTTTACGTCAAGCGCAATCCCAACCATTTCAGCGGTTGAAGCCATTTCGAGTATCAGTTTTGTTTGCACGACATTTCGTAACATCCTGACATCACGATCCTGGATATGCCTCCTGTCTTCCCGGAGATGTACAACAACACCATCAGCTCCGGCAAATTCAGCAAGAATGCCGGCTGCCACGGGATCAGGGTATTTTGACTTTCGGGCTTCTCTCAGTGTCGCAATATGATCGACATTTACCGCCAGACCTGCCATATTTTTAACCTCCGCTTTCAATATGTTTAATTACGTCCATCAATTTCACGGCTTTTTGTTCCATTTCAAGTGCTTCTGTTTCTGTATTTTCGTGGTCATAACCAAAGAGATGTAGTATTCCATGTACCAGTAACTGATCGATCCGTTCATCTGTATCGATTAGGGCTTGCTTGCTTTCTTTTTCCGCTGTATCTGCTGATATGACTACGTCACCCACAAGGTTAGGATTTATTCCAGAACAATCGCCTTCCTGCATCGGAAATGCGATAACATTTGTAGGCCCCTCTTGATTCAGGTATTGCAAATTTAATTCAGAAATCAGGTGGTCATCGACGATCATGACTGACAGTTCACTATCAGGACTGCCCAAGGCGTTTAAGATGGCCTGGGCTTTTTTCTGAATCTTCTCCAGCTGAATTACTATTCCGTCCTGGCTGTTTTTTATCAGAACTCCCATTTTTACTTTTTCCTTCAGCCGTGTTAGTACTTTCAGGATATTCAATCCTGTGATGATAAATACCGGACAAAATCTTGGTAAAACTTTTTGCAATATTATTCAGATCTTTTAGAGTAAGTTCACATTCATCAAGTTGACCATCCGAAAAGATTTTATTGATAAGGTTTTGCACCAGCCCTTGTATTCTTGATGGCGTGGGGTTGCTCAGCGTTCTTGAGGCTGCTTCAAGAACATCTGCAAGCATAACAAGACCCGCTTCTCGTGTCTGGGGTTTTGGACCCGGATATCTGAAGTTGTCAATATCGACTGAGTTTGTACCTTTTAATTGGACTGCCTTATTGTAAAAGAAACTTATTAGACTTGTTCCATGGTGTTGCCGGATGGCATCGATAATAGGTTTTCCCACTTTATTTTTTTTCGCGATTTCAACACCTTCCTTGATATGTGAAGTCAGGATTAGGCTGGACATTGACGGTGCCAGCTTGTCATGCCGGTTGATACCGTTGGTTTGGTTCTCAATAAAATAGAGCGGTTTTTTGATTTTACCTATATCATGATAGTAACCGCAAACCCTTGCAAGGAGAGAGTTCGCTCCGATCGTGGACGCAGCAGCTTCAACCATTGAGCCGACAATAACCGAGTGATGATATGTTCCGGAAGCTTCTATCATGAGACGCCTGAGAATGGGCCGGTCAAGATTGGCCAGTTCAAGGAGTTTAATATCCGTTGTATAGTCGAATGCGCTTTCAATAAGTGGTGCCAGACCTGCCGTTACAATACCTGCAGCCACACCGCCAAAAAATGCAAACGCCCAGTCCAGTAGAAGTTTAAAACCTTGTATATCCGCCATATATATATCTACTGCTGTAACAAACAGAATGTTCACAAGGCCGAGTTTAATACCGGACTTTATAAAAACAATTCGCTCCCTGCAGTGGAGCATCCAATATGCTCCAACAGCACTGCTTAGCAGAAAATAAATGAAAATATCCAGCCTGTTGTTGAATATAATCGCGGAGCAGATCGCCATAACTATTGCAAAAAGGCTGGCAATTTCTAAACCCATGAAAAGGGCGACCGTCATTGCGCCCGCGGCTATCGGGATTCCGAAATACATGGAGCCTGCGGGTATGGAAAACACCGATCCCTGGGCAAGGGAATCGGCCAGGGCCGCTGAAATCTTGGCCAGCAACAGGAAAGTGATGAGGGCGCATGCAATAAACATGATATTTTTTGAGGGATACTGCTTTATAATAGAGTTGTTTCTGATATAAAGGAAATATATCACTATAAGAAGGCTTAAGATGATCATTGATGTGCCGATTCTTTTGAAGTTGACTCCGGATTCTTCCATATACTGCTGCATTGCTCTAAGTTTTACCACATGAAGCTCGGTCACCCTCTCACCTTCTCGAAGGACCATCTCTCCTGCTTTAATTTCGTAAAGAAACGGCTTGATCTCATCGGCAGCTTTTTTCTTACGTTCTTTTGTCTCACTCCTGTTCAGGGTAATATTGGGTGTTACAAGTTGCTGAGCAAAATCAACAACAAGACCCTTAGCTGTGTAATCTGTATTTTTAAGAACTTCTTCACCGACAATTCGCACCATTGCTTTTGCCTGATCTGGTCCGTAGAACTGTTTAAGAGAATGAACGGTTTTTTCTGTTTTGTTTTCAACATTCCTTAATGTGATTCCTTTACCTTCTTCAGTTAAAAGGACTTCCTTGTTTGCAACTACACCGTTTGACAGTATTTTTATAACAATTTTATTAATAAAATTTTCAATTTCTGTTGAAAATTGATCTTTCCCAAGAACTTTGTATGCGCCGTCACTCACTGGAATACCGATTTGTTTTTCAAACAGTTCCTTTATTTGCCATATTTTATCGTGGAGAGGCATTGCTTCGTCGTCAGCAGCCTGTATTTGATTTTTCTTATTTTCCGAAATAACGGTTCTCGACAATGAAAATGCTTTGTTAAGGCGGCGTGAGATATCAGCAGCAAGCTTCGTGTCATGGTCGTAAACCGTATACACTGCTTCGACTGCATGTTGGCGATTTGCCGCGGTTGCATCTTTGTCTTCGATTAAAAAATCATTCAGCGCTTTAATATTTCGCTGTGCAATGTCTCCGATACTGTACGAATATTTTTTTGATACAAGTCGCGGATGTAGTATAAGGGTGAAAATAATTGTAACACACAGAAGAAGTCCCCATAAAAGGCTGTTGTTGCCCGGCTTCAGGTATTGTTCTGCTTTTTTTATATTAATCCTGGCATTCATTATGATCCGGTCCGGTTTTCGTGATTCATATTTTTATCATAGGCCTTAATTATTTCCTGAACAAGTTTATGCCTGACCACATCTTTTTCAGAGAAAGAGACAAAACGGATACCATCGATACCTTGAAGAACCGCCTCAGCGTTGATAAGGCCTGATGGCTTTCCTGCCGGCAGGTCCACTTGTGTAATGTCTCCTGTAATCACCGCCTTGGAATCGAAACCGATGCGTGTCAGGAACATTTTCATTTGTTCAATAGTCGTGTTTTGTGCTTCATCCAAAATGATAAACGAATCGTTAAGTGTTCTTCCCCTCATAAAAGCAAGTGGCGCAACTTCAATCACACCTTGCTGCATCAAACTGGACACTTTTTCAAGCTGCATCATGTCATGAAGAGCATCATAAAGCGGCCTCAAGTAAGGATCAACCTTTTCGGCAAGGTCACCTGGAAGGAAACCAAGTGCCTCACCCGCCTCAACAGCCGGACGCGTAAGTATAATCCTGCTTTTATTGCCCCTGGACAGTTCTGAAACCGCCATTGCCATCGCAAGGTAAGTTTTTCCAGTACCTGCCGGGCCAATTCCGAACACAATATCATAATTTCTGACAGATTCAATATATTGTTTTTGTGCATAACTTTTTGGACTGATTGATCGTTTTTTTGATGTAATGTATACGGTATCGAGGAATATCGATTTAAGGTTCCGATTGTCATCCTGACTGATTATTTTGACGGCATAATCTATATCCCGTGGATAAACCGGATAATTTTCTTCGATCAGTCCGTAAAGTTGTTGAAGTACATTTTTTGCAAGTCGTGCCGATATGGATTCTCCCCGAATAAAAACTTTGCTGCCCCTGCTGTCGATGGAAATGTTGAGAGCTTCACCAAGTCTTTTTAGGTGGCAGTTGTGTTCCCCGAAAAGCTGCATGGCAAACTCAACTTCATTAAACTCAAGGTCAATTTTTGTGCTGTCGGTTTTATCTTCCATAGAAAAAAAAGAGTGAGACATGGCTCACTTATCTATTATAATAGCCTGAAATGTAATACTATATTAGATTCCCATAATAAAAATCCTAAAAAGGCTGTTTCCTGAAATAGTACCTTAATAATTATAAATTTTCACATATCACAATTTCAATTGCGATAGCAAATAACAAGTGCTTTATTCAGCAATTCTTGGTGAAAGGGTTTTTCCCAATAAACGTTAGGTGTAATATTTAAGAAATATAATTATACATACTTACAAGATTATCGGTCTGCCTTGGAACGAAAAGTAGTGAACATCAGCGATTTTTCAGCATATACGATTTTTTCTTTTTTGTTGTTGCCGACCCGCGCTTTTCTGATCAGTCCCCGTGTCAAAGCCACATTCTTATCTGGATCATCGCCTATTTTGTAAAGGCCGGTTTTATTATCAAAGTTATGGGGCGGTATTCTGTCGATAAGATCACTTGTGGATGCCATGGTCTGTAGTGTTTCAACACCAAAAGGCGCAACAACCTGAAACTCTCCAATATCTATCCATTTATTTGTTTCATCGGCGTTAATGTAATAGATGAACTTCCGGTTGTCCATTCCTTTGTAGAAATCGATAAGATATGAATACTTTCTATCTTTCTTTAAGCTGTGAACAACAATGAAAAAATATCCGGGCTTGTTGAGTTTAACCAGAAGTTTTATGGTATCATCCTGATAAAACATCAAATCTTTTTTGCCGGCAGATGTGGCGACATCAACCCTTAAATTACCTGAAACCAAAACACCGGTTTTAAGCAATTTATCGAAATCGACTGTGCTTGGTTCGAATTCATAGTTTTTATAAGCACTCGGCAGGAATGTTGCCGCATATGTATTGACCGTGTCCTGATCTAGTGTCAACAAGTGATACGTCAGCACAATTCCATCTTTTAAAACCTGATATTCCCCTGATAAAAAGAAGTTGGCATTGTAAGGCGACTTGACTGTTGGTAGGTAAACCGACAACCCGTTTTTAATCGCTTGTGCGAATTCTGTAATTTCGCTTGAGTTTCTTGTTGTGGGTGGGAAGATGAATATTTTATTGGTCTTAATATTAATAGCTATGCCTTTTAATCCAAAATCAAGAGTATCTGCTTTCAGCATCGTAGACGATAGGCGGCTTTTTATGTCGGCAGCCGTAATACTTATCTTCGGGATTTTTTTGTTACCTAGAAACTGGGCAACAATCCGGTATTTATAAAATTGTTCAAGGTTGGTCAGTAAGCCGTTTAAAAGATTTTCTTTGTCTGATTTTAGTTTGCTTTTATCCAATGCTTTTAAATTATGATTGATCAAGGTCTGGATATCTTTCAGTTTCGTTGCATAAAGTTTGGCATTCTGATCGTCGAGAATCGCTTCGGCATAGTATTGGCCGCCTGAATTATTCACATGGTATTTAATGCCCAGCATCGGCAAATCAGACTTCAGGTTAATCGCTTTTTCCTTATATTCATCAACATCTTCAGAGGTCACCCTTATAGTGCTGCTGAATTCACTTTTAACTTCCACTTGAATCTGCTGGGACAAATCAGCAATAGCCTCTTTTTTGGCATCAGCCGCAGACTCACCAAAACCGAACCCACTGATCTGTCCGGCATAAACATTATGACAACATATAATAAACACAATCGGCAAAATGATAATACGTCTCATCGCGAACCTTTTATTAGCAGTCAATAAATTTTTAAAATTATTCATATAAAATCATTTTTAAGTATTACAAAATAATCTCATATGAATCAACAGGATCATTATACCCTTTTACGCTTATTCTACTGACCGGCCTGACGGAAACATGGTCTTTAACATAAAGATAAGTCTTATGTGAAATTAATATGCCGTCAACCGGTGCAGCGGATTCCAGCCTTTGTGCCAAATTAACATTGGAACCTATTGCCGTATATGAAAGCCTTCTGGATGATCCCATATTTCCGACTACTGCGATTCCGGTATTAATTCCTATGCGGATTTTAATTGGGCAGCCTCTTTCTTTTTCCCATTGTATATTCAGCGTTTTTGTTTTTTTCTGCATCTCAAGTGCCGCCTTGACGCATCTCAACGCATGGTCAGGCTGGCTTTCCGGATCACCGAAAAAAACCATTAAACCATCACCTATAAATTTATCCAGCGTTCCCTCATACTTGAATACAATGTCGGTCATAGCCTCGAAATATTCATTAAGGATTTCTTGAATATGATCCGGATCCATTTCTGAAGATAACTTAGTAAAATCTTTTATATCGCTGAAAAGGATCGTAATTTCTTTTTTCTTCCCTGAAGTTGATATTATAGTCGATTTACCCATAATTTTCTTCACCACCGAGGGTGGGAAGTAAGTCTCAAATGTTCTTTTAATAACTTCTTTTTCTTTTTCTTCATGAATGTATCTAAATAAGCCGATAGCAATAACCGAAAAAAGAATCATCATTAAAGGACAAATGACATTAATAATGGTATCGGCAAACAAAAACAGAAGCACTGTAAATATAAAATAAGCAGTGCATAAGGCTGCCGACGCAAAAGAGAGGGTGAGCGGTGAGTTCGTATTCAGTATCATAATAATGACAAGTGCTATTAGCAGCAGTTCCACTACCAACGTTTTTTCTCGACTCATTTCTGTTATAAAAGCATCTGATAGGATTGTATGTATCACATTCGAATGGATACCGCTCAGCGGATAATGGTTATCCATGGGGACCGGTCCCAGGTCTGACGATCCGGTTGTCACCTCTGATACTATAACAATTTTACCGGATAATTCATTTTTCCATAATATGATTTCATCAGTGTCACTTGTTGCCCTGAACACATCAATGAAATTATAGTGATTCATTTTTTCCCAGGAACCCACAAAGTTGATGATCATGTTTCCACTTTTATCAATTGGAATCGTTATATCTTTTTCCTGATTCTCTTCAGGGTGTATAGCGCCTTTTAATATTATTGCTTCTCCGGGTCTTACCGTTATTTGTTCGGGAGAAACACGCAAATATTCGCAGACTGCACGGAACGGAAGGCTCGGATAAAATCCATCTTTATATCGAAGCAACAGCGGCACCCTTCTGAAGACACCGTCCTTATCATTAACCAAGTTAATAAAGCCCAAGCCATCGGAAACAGACGCAAGGGCGGGGAATGTGACCAGCGGGGTACTTCCGGTTTTAAATCCTGAAGCATCACCTTCTACATTTAGATGCCATACGGTTTCATCTAAGTACTTTGATTCCAGTGCATTTTCACCATCTTTATGTCGATCTCCACTTCCATTTAGAAATTCAAAAGCAAGGCCGAAGTATACATGATCCGCATTTCGTGTAGCAGTGATAATTTGATTGTTGTTTTGATCGTTCATTTTTTCAGCAAAGATGAAGTCGTAAACCTGTAAAGCCACATCCATTGCCGAAAGATTCCGTATAATTTGTGCATGCTGCGCTCTGTCTAAAAAATAACTGTTCAGTTGCTTTAAACTTGTGTTATTCAGGTCAACATGAACAACTGTATCATCATAGTCCATATTGAATCTGTCGGAATTTATCTTATAGATAAACAACTGGTCTATAATTTTTTTATCTAAGTCAGCAAAAATGTTTGGTAAAAAAATAAAACAAAGATGGGAGAGAATAAAAGCGCTTACACAGAAAATGACCGTAACTTTAAGACCATTTTGCTTATTTATGCTCAATTGTTATTGCCTTGATATAAAAATCTTTTGCGGAAACCATCAACGAATCACAAGCTTGAAGTGATATCTTATTATCCTTGCAAATACCACTACGCACAGTCCCACCGATCTGAATCGGTCGTTCTGCAGCAGCCGCCAACTTTTTACTTTGTTGGTTAAACCCTTTTAATTTTTTAATAATTTTTTGTCCCAAGAGCACTCTTTTAGAGGCATCCGCTCCATTGTAATCAATAAGAAGAGATTCTAACCCGCCCAATCGCGTTGATGCAGCGATTAAGAAAAAAGTTTCATTGCCGGTATTATTGTCCAGCATAAACCACCGGCCATTTCTTGGTATATGATATGTAGTCGGCATATTGTTTGAAGATAGATCTTGAGGCAGCGCATATGGATAAAGCAAAGAGATTTCATTTTTAGGACCTGTATGGATGAAATATAGAAAACATTTTTTTTTCAGCTTAAAAGAGGCCTTTAGCTGATCGCCACTTTCAAAAATGTTGTTCTCGTTAAGATTGATAGCCCTTAATTTTTTATCTTGCTTTAACTTTGCAATAAAAAACCATTGAAAGCATATGTTTTGCCTATTTGAGCAGATTTCCTCGGAAGCAAAAAGAACAGGCGTCTGGAAGATTAGGCATG
>JAFDJC010000269.1 GCA_019307665.1 Deltaproteobacteria bacterium
GAGTATCAGAAATGCCCGAAAAATCTTATGCGATTAAAACAACAGGAGATATCCAATGAAAATTGCTGTTGTCGGCGGTGGAAGTCGCTGCATTTACCTTATGGATTTATTGGAGACCCATACATTTACCATAGTTCATCCGACTATCATTGCGGTGGCGGACATTGACAATAACGCACCAGGCCTTATAAAAGCAAAAGAAGACGATATATTTACGACAACCGATTACAATGATATTTTTAACCTGGATGATGTTGATCTCATCATTGAATTAACCGGCAGCATGGATATTTACAATGATATCCTGACCAAAAAAAATAAAAGCGTCCGCGCCATGGCTCATAGTACAGCCAGACTTTTCTGGGAAATTTCTCGTGTTTCCAATCTTCAGGATATGACCACTTCCAAACTCCGAAGAGCACAGGAAATTTATAACATCATGACAAACCATTTAATTCATGAAGATGTCATCGTAATCTCACCAGACCACCGGGTTCTTGACATCAACAAGTCACTCCTGAAAAAAACCGGATTAACACGTAAAGAAGCCATCGGAAAATTCTGCTACGAAATAACCCATCACCAATCCCATCCATGCTCCGGGGATCACCACCCCTGCCCTCTTGTTCAGGTCCTAAAGACCGGAAAGCCGTCCCAGGCGACACATATCCATCTGGATAAGGAAGACAATGAACTGCACTATTCTATTTCCTGCTATCCGTTTATCGATCATAACAAAATAACAGGTGTAATTGAAGTTTCAAAGGATATAACCAGTGACATAAAAATCCAAAAAGCAATGATGCGGCAAGAGAAAATGGTGTCTATTGGCCGTCTTTCAGCCGGAGTAGCCCATGAAATCAATAATCCATTAACAACGATTTTAACATCTTCGATGTTGCTTCAGGAGGATGTTGAACCTGATTCTCACATTTATCAGGAACTGCAAACTATTGCCAATGAAACCCTGCGCTGCCGAAAAATTGTCAAAAGCCTTTTAGATTTCTCCCGACAAACCCGACCCAGTAAAAAATCGTTTAATCTTAACGACATTGTCCGTGAAAGCTTCGTGTTGACCCGTAAGCAGGCGGCATTTAATGATATTACAATGGAAAATGAGCTTTCCGAAAAACTTCCCCTGATAAACATTGACAATGATCAAATTCAGCAGGTTCTCATCAACCTTGCATTGAACGCCATTGAAGCAACTCCGCCAGGAGGTAAAGTAAAATTAACCACGCGATATCTTTCAGATATAAAAATGGTTGAAATGGAAATGAAAGATACAGGAAGCGGCATTTCTCCTGAAGATCTTGACAAAATTTTTGACCCCTTTTTCACAACCCGGGAAAATGGTACCGGCCTGGGGTTGGCCATCACGCATGGTATAATTGAACAACATGGTGGCACGATTGAAGTACAAAGCAGTCAAAAACATGGCACCAGTTTTTTTATTCGACTGCCCCTTAAAACTGAAAATGATCATGACTGATAATCCAATAGAAAATATTCTTATCATTGATGACGAGCCGGCGATCTGCAAAAACTGCGTAAAAATATTGTCTGACCCGGAATGTAAGGTGGACTACGCCTTAAATGGTTATGATGCCCTGAAGATGATGGAAGAAAAACGTTTTGGTGTAGTTATCACCGATTTAAAAATGAGCCGTCTCGGAGGCATGGAGGTTCTCGGACGTATTAAAGAACGTTATACTGAAACCATTGTGATCGTCATGACCGGGTATGCGAGTGTCTCATCGGCAGTAGAAGTAATGAAAATGGGTGCGTTTGATTATCTTCCGAAACCGTTTACACCTCATGAACTTCGCGCTATAGTGCGTCAAGCGCTTGTCAGGAGGAATATACTGATTCAGAACAAGCAGTTGCTGCTGGAAAAAAAGGACAATAAGCCTATTGCGCATCAGCTGGTCGGTACCAGTCCTAAGATTAAAAAAGTAATCAGCATGGTTCAAAAAGTTGCGCCAACGGATGCCACGGTTATGATATATGGTGAAAGCGGCACAGGCAAAGAGTTGATAGCAAGGGCGGTTCATGCCAACAGCAATCGAAAAAATAAGGTTTTTTTTGCTGTGGATTGCGGCAATCTGTCGGGCAACCTTTTAGAAAGCGAACTGTTTGGCTATACTAAAGGTGCCTTCACCGGCGCACATAAAGATAAGGATGGAATCTTCAAACTGGCTCACCAAGGAACGGTTTTTCTGGACGAAATAAGCAATACAAATAAAGAAGTTCAGGGCAAGCTTTTAAGATTTCTTGAGACAATGGAGTTTTTACCTGTTGGAAGTACACAAATACAAAAAGTCGATGTACGTCTTATTTTTGCAACCAACAGGAATCTTGAAGAGATGATTGCTGAGGGCACTTTCAGGGAAGATTTTTATTACAGGATATTTGTTTATCCTCTTAATCTCCCGACCCTGAACGAACGAAAAATTGATATCTTGCCCATTGCCTATTTTTTTCTGAAACAGTACAGCCGGAACATAGGGAAGCAAATAAATGGATTCAGCAGCGAAGCCGCAAACCGGCTAACAGAATTTAGCTGGCCGGGCAATGTGCGGCAACTTAAAAATGTAATTGAACGTGCGGTAATCCTCTGCGATAAAGATCAAATTACAATAAAAGAACTTCCTCTTTTAGGTGATGCAAGTGAAATCGAAGAGATGATCGAAAACGTGCCGCAGACCAACGAAGAACTAAAACTGATTAAAAAAGAGATACGTGAGAAAGCTGTTCGCATGGTTGAAAAAAAATTTCTATTAAACGCACTCACCCTAAATGATTGGAATGTAACCCGTGCCGCAAAAAAAACAGGATTGCAACGGACTAATTTTCAAGGACTGATGAAAAAATATGGCATTTCCCGGCCGGCTAAAAACTCCAAGCCAGACACATAACCAGATACATAAAAAGCAGACCGGCAACATATTATACACTGTATACAACTTATATACACTTCTTCAATTCCAATAGCAAAGTCGCGCTCATGAACAATCAAACAGACTGTCTTGTCCTTGCAGGTGTATTTAATTCATATACACTTCTTTTATATAAAAACCCCTTCTCTGTCTATTTTATCTTTATTTTCAGCAGTATATAACCTTGCTCCATTTTGGCATGTAATCTGCAATGCGTGTTTATAAAAATGCATGTTTATAAAAACGCATATTGGTAAATTGCATGACGCTGAAATAAACAGTTTTAATTTAATATAAAAATAAAATGTGGAGGAGAAGATGGAAAACATTGAAAAAATTATGGTTGTTGATGATGAAATGGGGATCTGCCGGAATGTGGAAAAAATTCTTGCAAAAAGTAATTATGAAGTGGTTCATGCACAAAGTGCAAAGGAAGCTCTTGATAAAATGGCCCTGGAATCATTTTCACTTCTTATTTCAGATATAGTCATGCCTGAAATGAACGGCCTTGAGCTTCTGAAACTTGTGAAAGAAGAATGGCCCCTTACAAAAGCGGTTATGATGACCGCTTATGCATCTACAGATACGGCAATGAAATCCATACGATTAGGCGCCTTGGACTATATCCCCAAGCCTTTTACACCGGATGAATTGAGAACAACTGTTAATAAAGCGCTGTCCGGAGAGCTTAATGAGGCTTCCACTGATAAAGAAGAGATAAAAACTATAGATCTTATCGGTGTAGACATGCCGTTTGACCGTGATGAAGTTGCCAAGTATACCGGAGAAGATTATGTAAACCGTCTGACCCGGTCAAATATTCCTGAAGCGAAAATCGCACCTGTGGAAACCATCGAAAACTATTGCATGCTCGGTGACATGGTCTGCGATATCTATAAAAAACTCGGTACAACCTGTAAAGCCGGAGTTAAAAAGGATGTCTGCCCCCAGAAAAAAGCCAAAAAGAAAAAAGCAACTGCCGGCACCGATGCTTTTGATGCAAAGAAACTGATCGGTATTGACCAGCCCTTTAATTATAATGAAGTTGTTTCAATTACCGGTCCTGAATATGTGCAATACATGGACAGGGATGGTTTTGCATTCATGCCTTATGAAGAGTTGAAAAAACAAGCGTCTCCTGAACCTGCCAAGAAACTTGGAACTATTGATGTTGACATGCCGTTTGACCGTGATGAAGTTGCCAAGTACACCGGAGAGGATTATGTAAACCGTCTGACCCGGTCAAATATTCCTGAAGC
>JAFDJC010000270.1 GCA_019307665.1 Deltaproteobacteria bacterium
CCTTTGTCATTGTCGAATATCGCCTTGTGATCCTCGGATGAAGGGAGGGGCAGTATGGTTTTTCCGTCAGTAAATGCCAGAAATGATGCTTCTTCTCCGAAAAGGCATTCTTCGACAACAGCCTTGCTTCCGGATTCACCGAATGCGCGTTTTTCAAGAATCTCTTTCAGGGCATTGTCTGCCTCTTTTACAGTTGAACAGACAAATACGCCTTTTCCGGCAGCCAGGCCGTCTGCCTTGACCACAACAGGTGCCCCGAGTTCTCTGATATATCGTGACGCCTTGGAACTACTGGTAAATGTTTTGCCTTTGGCCGTGGGTATATTGTATTTTGTCATCAGCCTTTTGGCAAACGACTTGCTCGCCTCAAGCTTTGCTGCCTTTTTTGAGGCGCCGAATATTCTCAGACCTTTTTCCATGAATAAATCTACGATGCCTTCGGAAAGAGGTGCTTCCGGGCCTACGATAGTCAGGTCCATCTGTTTATTTTCAGCAAATTCCAGAAGCTTTGGGATATCCTCTGCATTGATGGGAACGTTTTCCGCCATGCCGGCAGTACCTGCATTGCCGGGGGCACAGTATATTTTTTTCACTTTCGGGCTTTGTGCAATTTTCCAGACCAGCGTATGTTCCCTTCCACCGCTTCCTATGACCAGTACCTTCATAAAAACCTCCTGCTTCCGTTTCTTTCCATACTAAGTTCGATGAGTTTGTCAAGCAACCCGGAAAAAGAAAATCCAGCTGCCTTTGCCGCAAGCGGAATAAGGCTAGTTTCTGTCATGCCGGGGATTGTATTGGTTTCAAGAACAAAGATATCGTCACCCTGAAGAATCATGTCTGTTCTTGAATAATCGCTGCAGCAAAGTGCCCTGTGAGCGATTTTGGAATATTCCATTGCTTTTTCAGTAATAGTGTTGTCGATGCGCGCCGGGCATATTTCCTGTGTGGCTCCGGGTGTATATTTTGCTTCATAGTTAAAATATTCGTACTCGTTATCAGGGATAATTTCGACTATCGGCAGGGAGACCAGGTCATCATTCCCTAATACGCCACCGGTCAGTTCAATCCCTTTGACATAAGATTCGATCAGGACAGTATCGTCGTTTTCAAAGGCCAGCGCAATAGCTTCTTTGATATTCTCTTGTGATTTTACAATCGACATCCCGATACTTGAACCGCCGATCACTGGCTTAACAAAAAGGGGAAGCCCCAGCGCTTTTACATATGCTTCAGGGTCAAGTTGATCTGTTTTTTTAACGGCAAGATAAGGTGGCGTTGGGATGCCTGATTTTTCATATATCTGTTTTGTCAGAAGTTTATTCATTGCAAGGGCGCTACCAAGAACACCCGAGCCCTGGTAAGGGACACCCAGAAGATCGAGGAGACCCTGCACAGTGCCGTCTTCACCATAGGGACCGTGAAGAATAATTAAGGCAATGTCTATACCCGTTGCATCTGCTACCAGACGTGCAAGGTCGTATTTGGGGTCATAGCGTGTGACATCGTATTTGGTTTTATCAAGCGCTTCAAAAACCTGATCGCCGCCTTTTATGGATACGTCTCTTTCAGATGATATACCGCCGGAAAGTAGCGCAACATTAAGTTTATTCATGAGTTGAAGATCTTCTGTTTTGCCTTGTCGTATTCGTCAGGCGTTATCAGTTTGTTGTCAAGCAGCCGTACAAGTTCTGTCAGTTCCTTAACATTAATGGCTTCCGGATCTTCCAGGCGGCGCGGGTGGTCAATGATTTCGGTATCAATTGTTTCTATTTTATCTATTCTGTCATTGGAATTTTCAACCCTTAAAGAAGCAAGCCCCCTAAGAAACTGACCTCGACCGTCCTGTTTTTGAATACAGGAAGAGAAAGAATTTCCTTTAAAGACTTTCTCTCTTTTTTCATTTTTTGGTATAACAGATAGCATGAAGCTGCTATTGCCGCTGTGCAGCCAAAAAATATCCACGGCATATAAATCACGATACCGCGGAAAAACAGCACAAGAAATCCTATGGCTGCAATTACAAGGATATGCAGCATAAGAATAAAATGCGCCACAAAGACGCTTTTAATTATATTGTCTTTGTTTTTATTCTGTTTAGATAGATTCATTTTTCACTTTTTACATGATATTGCATCAACAAGTTTCGGTCTGTATTTCTGGGGAATACCGCATAGAAAATTTAATTATAGGACAGGCGAATTGTTTTCAAGAATTATTGTTATTCATTCAGTGTTTTATAAACCGCCTGCATGATGATGTGTACAATGATCATGTGCACATCTTCAACTTTTTGCATGTCATCCACTGCAGCTACAATTGACACATCAACCATACCGGCAAGTTTTCCTCCTGAAAATCCGGAAAAACCGATGGTTCGACCGTCATTTTCTCCGGCATATCGTATGGCCTGAAGCACGTTTTCTGAGTTGCCGCTTCCTGAAATTCCGATTACAAGATCGCCGGCCCGAAAAAAATTTTTCATCTGTTCCACGAAAATCGATTCATAGGACATATCGTTTGAAAACGCAAGCATGGTAGGGATATTGTCGTTCAGGCATATCATCTTGAATTTTTTTTCAAGATCAAGGCAGCAGCCTTTGTTGATGTCACAGGCAAAGTGTGAGGCAGTGCTTCCACTGCCGCCGTTCCCCATCACAAATATGTGGTTTTCATTTTCATATGCATCCAGGATCAATTTTACTGTCTGTTCAAAGCCATCATAGTCAAAACGATCCAGCACATCTTTCAATCCGTCTATATAATTTGCTGTGAAATTCTTTATATTCATAATGTTTCCTTCCGTAAATTCGATATGTCGGGTGATCTAAGAAAAATAACCGAATATCTTGTTTGATGCAATATAAAATTCGGAATTTGAAGGGTCAAATCTGTTTTCTTTATTTGTTTTGGGTTATTGATAGCATCAAGGAGTTGATCGACTTTTATTTTGAAGTAATCCCGCATATCCCGGTTGACATACGTAACTTCTTTAAAGTATAAATAAATTTGTATAAATTGTAGTGTCTTATAACCCGGCAATTGGGCCGCCTGATACATGTTAGCCCTATGAAAAGTATAAAATAAAAGGAAGTAATAAATGTTTGAACAGGTCTTTAAAAATATAGACGATAGTCTATCCGGTGTTCATGTTGACAAACATATTGTTTCCAAAATATCAGATGCCTTTGGATTGGCCTGCCGTTATATGGAAGGACATAGCCACAGTGATAAATATTCAGCAAAAAAGCCAACGCCTGATGGGTTGAATGAAGAAATAGAAAGATTCAATTCCTTAAAAAAAGAGGTTAAAAAATATAAAAAATCTGTGGGGGGTACACAATGACCCAACCTCCCAACCAGTCAGAAATCGTTCTCTACGCCACAGAAGACGGCCAGGTCAAAATAGACACCATCTTCCAAAACAAAACCATCTGGCTCACCCAGGCAAAAATGGCAGAGCTTTTTGATGTTCAGCGTCCGGCCATTACAAAACACCTGAAAAATATATTCGAAAGCGGGGAATTGGATGAGAAAGTGGTAGGTTCCATTTTGGAACATACCACTCAGCACGGAGCTATCAAAGGCAAAACACAGATAAAACCGGTAAAGTATTACAACCTTGACGCCATCATTGCAGTGGGATAGCTTTCTTTACAAATGATGAGGTGACAATGTTCAAATTTATACACGCAGCCGATATCCATTTGGATAGCCCATTGCGCGGCTTATCTCGCTATGAATCTGCACCTGCGGAATCTATTCGTGATGCATGCCGAAGAGCTTTCGAGAATCTCGTAGATCTGGCCATTGAAGAGAAGGTCTCATTCGTTTTGTTGGCAGGCGATCTCTCCGATGGTGATTGGAAAGATTACAGCACAGGCATATTGCTGAGCCGGCAAATGGGCCGACTAGGCCGGCACAACATATCGGTTTTCACCGTTGCTGGAAACCACGATGCCGCCAACCGAATAACCAAAGCCCTGGATAGCCCCGCCAACATGACGATTTTGTCGTCTCGTAAGGTTGAAACAATAAGGATAGATGAGTTGGCGGTTGTGATTCATGGGCGGAGCTTTGGAACGCAGCACGTTGATGAAAATCTCGCAGCCGGATTTGCTGCCGCCGAGAAAGGAATGTTCAACATCGGCCTCCTGCATACCAGCCTCGATGGCCGAGAAGGCCATGCGGTG
>JAFDJC010000271.1 GCA_019307665.1 Deltaproteobacteria bacterium
GATAAATGAAACTCGGCCACATAGATTACCTTAACTGCTATCCATTTTATTTTCATGCATTTGAAAAAAAACCTCTCAAAGGAATAACCATCTTTTCTGACTATCCAAATGTTCTTAATAAAATGATGGCGGATGGCAGTCTTGACATGAGCCCAATATCCGCTGCGACCTGCGCTGACATTGCAAGCGATGTACTTGTCCTTCCTGATTTCTGCTTAAGTTCTATCGGATATGTGGGCTCAGTCATACTTATAAGCAAGGTCCCCCTTGAAGATCTGAATCGAAAAAAGGTGGGAATTACCATGGCATCACATACATCTGTGGTGCTATTGAAAGTTCTTCTAAAAAACTATTACAAACTGGAGCCGGTTTATGTTTCAGTTGTTCCAAGACCTGAGCTCAAAGACATAGATGCAGCGCTGGTTATCGGAAACGATGCAATGGTCAAAACCTCAAGGCCTGCCGCCTATACATATGATCTTGGGGATTTGTGGCTTAGAAAAACAGGTTTTCCGGTAGTATTTGCAGTGTTTTCGGTCAGGGAGAAAATCGTCAACAAATATGAGCCTCAGATAAAAGCAGTTATTTCATCGTATCACACCTCCTTGCGCTGTCTGAAAGAAAAGAAAGGGGATGTCATCATAAAAGCAAAACAGCGGTATCCGGACATTATCTTTGATATAGACAACTATTATGACCTTTTGAAATTTGAATTTACCGAGGACTTGAAAACCGCTTTGATGTTCTACTATTCAGTTGCAGGGGAGCTGGGGCTGATAAAGAAGGTGGATAGATTGAGATATCTCGTTTTCGAGTAGGATTCATAGCTCTCCACACGCCTTATCACCGCATGCTGTTTTCGTGCGGTCTGCGGATTTTGGACCAGGTATTACCTGAATCTTGCATAAACAATCTTGATGCACTCGTAAAAAGTCCGAAATCGTCATGCCGGACCTGATCCGGCATCCAGAACATATTGAAATCACTGGATTCCGGCCTTCGCCGGAATGACGAAAAATGGTGTTTTCCGACTTTTTACGAGTGCATCAATCTTGAATGTATTTATAAAAACATAATTTCAAATAGTTAAGCTGCCTTTGCGTAGATAATGGGGATGACCTATTAGGTGCCAGTAGAATTAACACCAAATATTCAATATTGTTTACCCTTCGGGAGCGCCGATTTCACCGAATCTACGGCGTTATCAAGCGGTTGCGGTAAAGTGCTACAGCTGCGCGCTTGATGCCTTGTATCTCCGGCAAACTCGGCGCTTGCAAAATTCAGGTATTATGCTGCCAAAAAATTTCAATCTCCAGTTGAGGAACAAAATATTCGGTGGCAGTAGGATAGCCCCCGAAGAGGCCCTGGAACTCTTTTCCTGGGACATAATCGAACTGGGAAAAGCTGCTGACATGAGGAGAAAGATTGCATTTCCGAAAGAAGAAGTGGGTTTCATCATCGACCGGATAGTCAATTTCACCAATATCTGTGAAGCCGCATGTGCATTCTGCGCTTTTCACGCACGTGCAAATCAGATTTATTCATATGAGCTTACAATTGAAGACATTTGCAGGAAGGTGGAGGAACTTGTTCAAGCAGGCGGCACACAGGTTATGTTGCAGGGTGGGCTACACCCGGATTACACTCTAGATACATATAAAAAGATGATAAAGGAAATAAAAACCAGATTCCCTGAGGTATATCTTCACTCCCTTTCCCCCTCAGAAATTGTACATATCTCACGCAAAAGCGCTTTGTCCATCAATAATGTGGTAAAGACGTTAAAAGAAGCAGGTCTTGATTCTGTTCCGGGTGCGTCTGATTTACTGGTTGACAGGATAAGAAAAAAAATAAGTCCTAAAAAAATTTCAGTAGATGAATGGTGTGAAGTGCTATACACGCTTTACCATAATAATATGAAGTCCTCAGCCACTATGACTTACGGGATGGGAGAAACTGATGAAGAGAAGATAGAACACCTTGCGGTCATACGGGATATTCAGGATCGCACCGGCATCTTGCGCGCTTTTATCCCCTGGTCTTTCTCTCCGGCAAACACTCGCTTGGAAAATATTCAGCCTGCAACAGGCATTGAATACCTCAAAGTAGTTGCAATTGCGAGGATTTTTCTTGACAACATCACCTATATCCAGGCCGGTTGGCTTACAGAGGGTCTTAAGCTTGCGCAAATAGCGCTTACCATGGGTGCAAACGATATGGGCGGCGTACTCATGGAAGAGGTTGTGGTTAAGGCCACCGGAATAAAAACCAAAACTAACCGCCGGGAACTGGTCGGCATTATCAAGAACGCGGGCAAGATTCCTGTCCAAAGAGATTCTGAGTACCGGGTAACAAGGATCTTTCATGACAACGCTTGATATTGCATTTTCAACATGCCCCAATGATACGTTTATTTTCCATGCCATGCTTCATGGTTGTATTGATACAGGCAACCTGGTTTTTACTCCCCATCTGCACGATGTTGAGGAGTTAAACAAAAAGGCTTTTTCCCAAGCTTTTAATATATCAAAACTCTCATTTTATGCCTATTTCAGACTAAGAGAAACCTATGAAATTCTGGATTCGGGCTCGGCTCTTGGGTATGGTTGTGGCCCTCTTCTTATTGGCAGGTCATCTGAAAAATTCACGCCTAATGCAACAATCGCCATTCCCGGCGAATATACAACAGCGTATCTTCTTTTACAATTGTGGAATCCTGAAATTCATAATGTTAAAATAACCCGGTTTGATAACATTCTTGAAGGGGTACAAACAGGAGAATACGATGCAGGGCTTATAATCCATGAAGGCCGTTTTATTTATCCGGAATATGACTGCGTTAAAATAGTCGATCTTGGCCAGTGGTGGGAGAATGAAACGGGGATGCCGATCCCATTGGGTTGTATTGCCGTCAGAAAAGATCCTCCAACAATTTCTTTTAAAGACCATCTTGAATCTATTCTTCGCGACTCGGTTCAATACGCCTTTAAACACAGGGGCGAATCAAGGGATTTCATAAAATCACATGCTCAGGAAATGGATGACCATGTTATTGACGGACACATTGACCTTTATGTGAATGATTTTACCATATCTTTGGGAGATAGGGGCAGAAAAGCAATACAGACACTTGAGGAAATGGCAAGATGGAAAAAAGTTCTGTAACGGCACTCGTAATGGCCACCATGATTGAGGCAAAGCCTTTTATCCTTGGGATGGCACTTGAAAAATGCGAAGGAAGACCTTTCCCTTTATTTAAAAAAGACAATACCTGCCTTGTTATTTCCGGTATCGGAAAGGCCAATGCAGCCATGGCTACCGCGTACTGCTGTCAGATTTTCGACCCTATCTGCATTTGCAACCTGGGTGCAGCAGGTGCAGCAGACGCTAATCACACTCTGGGAGAGATATTTCATATAAACAAAGTATTAGAAAATGACAGACCTGAACTCATGTCAGGAAGGACCCGTGTTCATACGCCCCATGTGTTTGATGACTTTCCTGCCGCAACACTTTCCACCAGTGACAGGCCAATCCTTGATCCGGAAGAACGAAAAAAGATTTCTAAGAACGCCGACCTCATTGACATGGAAGGCGCCTCAGTTGTTCAGGCCTGCAAAATCTTTGAGAGAAAATGTTATATATTTAAATTTGTGAGCGACACCCCTGAACATACAAATGGAAAAGATATTCTTAAAAGTATCAGGTTATATCGTACACCTTTTTATGATTTTTTCCTCAAGTCTGTTATGCCTGCCATTTCAAGATTGACGATTCCGTAAAAAGTCCGTCAATATTATGCGGCAAATGGCCAACTTGAGTGAAGTCTGAAGACAAAAGCGAATCTCATAATGAATATTAGACTGATCGAAATCAAACAGGATATGCCGGGATTTAACAGCTTCTTGGGTTCATGGGTCTGTCAAGACGATATAAATTTTCTTGTCGATGTGGGCCCTGCGAATTCGGTTGGTCGGTTGATCGACGCGTTAGTATCACTTGGATTAGACAGGATAGATTTTATCCTCCTGACTCACATACACATCGACCACGCAGGAGGTCTGTCCGAAATTCTGGAACATTATCCCATGGCAAGTGTCATATGCCACGAAAAGTGTATCAAGTTCCTCGTTGACCCTTCAAAACTCTGGATCGGCAGCCTGGATGTCCTGGGAGACACTGCCAGGGG
>JAFDJC010000082.1 GCA_019307665.1 Deltaproteobacteria bacterium
GATGGAAACAAGAATAAAGGCAAACTTTTTCAAATTATGACACTCCGATAATAAAAAGGCCGAAGTTTCGATTGTTTCACTACGATTTGTTTATAAATCTGTCAATTTGATATGTATGCATAATTAACACAGGTTGACAGTCATGGCAAGTGAGCTTTCTGTGCAGTGGTTACGCTCATTTTGTTACGTTAAATATAGCTTATGATGTATAATTTATTGTTGACATCCACTTTATATTGTGGTTTAAAAAAAAAGCATTTTAGTTTTCGAGAGTAGGTTACCGGTCATTAGAGACGAATATTTCGGAGAGACAAATATTACGTCAACTGTTCCAGAATGGACATCAATTAACCAAAAATAAGGAGAGATGGTATGAATCGAAACCTGACAGTCGGATTGGTAATTGCGGCGATTGCGGGACTGCTTTTTTCGTTTCCTAGTTCAGGGTCTGCCGGTGACGTATTGATAATTTCGAATAAAAGTGTATCGGCAGATTCGCTGACCAACGATGACGTTAAAAAAATATTTATCGGTAAAAAGACAAGATGGGATGACAACAAAAAGATCAGTTTTGTTCTCATGGACAGTAATGGAGTTCACAAAGATTTCCTTCGCGAATATGTTAAACGAACTCCGGCGCAGTACCGGCGGTTTTGGAAAAAGCAGGTTTTTACGGGAAAAGGCAGGCGGCCTATATCTTTTAAAGTAGAGAAAGATATGATTGAATATGTGGCAAACACATCAGGTGCTATCGGTTATATTTCAGCAAGTGCAGCGACCGATGGCGTAAAAGTGCTTTCGATCAACTTTTAACAAGGGTGAATTGTAAATGATGTTGATTTTGAATGTTTACCAGTTTGCAGCAAATTCTCCCGGATATCCGATTACTCATGCAAATTTGATGTCCCGGGTTTTAAAAGATAAAATTTTGGAGGCCTTGCAATGAAGAAAAAAATTATTTTTCTAATATCGTTTTTACTGTTTGTTTCATACAGTACAGGTAGCCTGGCGATGGAATTTGACATGTTGGATAATGTCGATATACACGGTTTTATTTCGCAGGGGTATCTAAAGAGCAATTATAACAACTTTTTTGCCAATACAGAAGACGGGACTACCCAGTTTAATGAAGTGGGGATAAACTTTTCAACCGATATCACGGAACGACTCCGAATAGGTGTCCAGTTTTTTGCCCGTGATATGGGAACAATAGGCAACAATGAAATAATTTTGGACTGGGCGGTCGCAGATTACAGGTTTAAAGACTGGTTAGGACTTCGTGCCGGCAACATGAAATTGGTAAATGGACTCTATAATGAAACCAGAGATATTGATATGATCCGTACCAACATCTTTCTTCCACAGAGTGTTTATAATGAAGCTTGGCGGGAATCTTCAACCCTTATTCAGGGCATAGGTGTTTATGGTGAGGTTCCGATTGGGCCGGCCGGCAGTCTGTCCTATGATGGCCAGTACGGAACCATATCCATAGCTCCGGATAAAGGTGCGGCACGGCTGGCCGAAGACCAGTGGCCCCTGGCGGTAGTGGATATCTCGCCCTTATTGGCTGCCGCTGATCCGGCAATTGTAGCTGCAGCTTTTGGTTCAATGTCTGCTGCGATTGGTACTGGAGAAATTACGCTTGATGAATTCACCACAGCGCAGGAACAGGCGCAAGCTCTGGCCGGTCAGAATGAGATTAATTTGATTAGTGTGGACACAGATGAAATAAATGTTGAACAGGCATATTCAGGCAAGGTCCATTGGAATACGCCTGTTGAAGGATTGATAATAGGTGCTTCAACATTGGGGTATACTTTTGACGCTCAAATGGACTCATCCCTTGCCAGCAGCGCAATGCAAACAATAGCCGCATACCAGGGGCTTTCCGGAATGCTGCAAGATTATGGCGATAATGGCAATGTCGATAGTGCCGCGGACCATGTTGAGCTTTTCAACAAGGCGGATGGCCTTGAGGGCTTTGCAGATTATGGAATCCACTTTCCCATTTACCCCACAACATTCAAAACAGATGCGAAAACATACGTAGCATCCATGGAGTATACATGGAGAAGTCTTGTCCTGGCTGCAGAATATATGAGAACCGACTGGCAGATAAAATTCCAGAATGACCTGTTTAAGGACCCTGTAATAAATGCTCTTTTGGAAAATGCCAGTGACTATTCAACCATGGATGCTGCAGGAAATATGAACATACCCGATTTTACCTCAATGGGATGGTATGTGAGCAGTGCATACAGGTTTACATACTGGTTTGAGCTTGGAGCGTATTACTCCGAATATTATCCTGATGAAGACGACAAAAACGGAAAAATTCGTGTGGACAGTAAGAAGCTCGACAATGAGTACCATCGCGGCTGGCTGAAAGATACCTGCATGACCATGCGCTTTGATATCAATGAAAATTGGGTGGCAAAGCTTGAAGGGCATTCAATGGACGGTGCAGCTATACTCCTTGGAGCTGATAACCCCATGCCGACAGACGGCTCTGAACGGTATGACAAATACTGGATGCTTTATGCAGCAAAGCTGACATACAGCTTCTAGCGCTGTTTTATAACTCACAACTCAAATAGATTCTGAATACGGAAGTTGTGAGTAGTGAATTGTACATGATTTTAAAGCGTTGACCGACATAAAAAGTTCCAGTGAATTGTGTGACAGCTTTTTGTCAGGCGTTGGTCCGACAATAATTTTTTTAATTAAAGGTGTAGCATTCTTTTTGTCAGCCAACATGAATTCTAGATAGGGAACCAGCATTGATTCCCCGCCCCTGAATCGTATGGATGAATTTGTGGGGAGTATTGGAACCGGCATGGAAAACAGCCGCCATTCTGATTTTTCAGAGCAGGATGGATGTTTAAACATTGCAGTCAGTTGAATCGTTTTTAGAGCAAACTCGTCGACTGTAGTATTGAGTGTCAGAAGCCATTCGGAAGCATTATTACTGTCAGTCTTTATTTTCTCGATTGACTCAGACACCAGGGCATTTACAATTTTTTCCTGTTCAGCTTTATTATGGCTACACCCCACAAGTTTAAACCCCTGTCTTTTTGCGAGGTATGCAAGACGCTCAGTATCAAAGCCGATGCTTAGTCCAATGCCGCCAGGGCAATAGTCCTGCCAACTGCTGCTCAGGTCGCTGTCCTGGGAGAATGAAATAATAAAAATATGAAATTGTTCCAAGGATGCCAGCCGTTTTATCAATCCATTAAGCAGCCTGATTTTTTTTCCTGGGACATCATCGGTATGGGCTTCTTTTTTTAAAAGACGCTTCAGGGATTGAATTTGACGCTTAATCTCTTCTCTGACCATTTCTATTGTGTATGAAAAAGAAATGTCATTTTTAATATATCTTATATTAGCGGCATAAAGGTACCCGCTTTCAACTATTTTTGCAAAACACTTTGGTGATGTGTAATGATACAGAACCGGAGGCAGTATCGAATCAGAAAGAATTTTATCGAAAATGCTCATGACTCTGTTCTTTATCTTCTTTTTAAGTTAGATTCAAGTCTTTACATTCTTTTGTTTGTCTATTAAACAACAACAAAAGGGTAAACAACAACAAAGGGCGTAAACGTTACAATAGTCACATGGAGAAAAAATGTTTGAAAATGAGAATACCACGAAAAACGGAAATAATGGGCTTACCGATTATTTTATTATGGAATGGATCAATATTAACGATAAACTTCCATTGCCGGAAGAAAAAGTGATCGTGCATTTTAAGGGACAAGGGCATGGTTCTATAGAGGTAAAGTATCTGCCCAAAAAAAAGGCTGGTTTCCATTACGGCTGGTATCCTGGTGGAAGAGATATTCATAGTGCAATGCACTGGATGCCTTTGCCGCCTTTTCCTGAAAAGTAACACTTGTTTTTATCCATAGATTTTGATATTTTAACAAAAATTATAGTTTCATTACTTACTTATACAAAGCTGATCCTTAAATTCTAACCTTTCAATTTAAAGAAAAAAATCAACAGGATTGGTGAATGAAGCGTTCTTTCGGGATATCAGCAAAAATATGGCTTAGTCTGGGCATTCTTGTTTTAGGATACTTTGGATCGATGATGCTCGGTTTTTTTCTCGGTCGGCAGGCTGAGTTACGTCTTCATATAATATCGGAATGCCTTTTCCCCGCTGCCAAACAGAGTCAGTTCGCACTTGTTGCATTTAAAGAAGAAATTAAGTTTTTCGACGATGTTGTCGTTCTGGGTGAAGAATCTTTTATTTCATCTGCCAAGGAAAAAGGTAGGCTTGCGCACGATTTTTTGATGAATATTATGGCCATAGATGGCTTAAGCGATCTTAAAAAAGAAAGGATTGAAAAAACAGTTCAAAAACTCAATGAATTTAATCGAATAGCAATTATTGTTTATTCTGACCTGAGCGAATATCTGGATGTTATGCAGGCAGACGAGGTTAAAGATGATAAAAAAAGCCTTAGGCAAAAAGCATTTTTACTTGCCGAACAGACCAAAGTTATAAAAAAGGAATTGACCTCTTATGCCAGAGAATTTTCAGACGAACTTAAGGGGGAACTGGCCCAGATCATGGAAAATACGAGAAGGCAGAGGTACATAAACCTTGTTGTATTTTTTTTAGTCGTTATCGTCGCGCTCGGCCTTATTTCAATTATTATTTCACGATCCATAAGTCGTCCACTGCAAAAGACCTTTATGCTTGAAAGCGCTGTAGAACAGTCAATTGATGGGATCGCAGTTTCGGAATTGAACGGCAATATCGGCTTTGCCAACCAGGCATGGGCGGAAATGCATGGTTATGGACCGGAGGAGATTTCCGGGATGAATATGGATAGCTTTCATACTGATGAACAACTTCGAAACGAATTAACCACTTTTAAAAAATTTATTGTTGCAAAAGGCGCGCATACCGGCTCTGTGGGGCATAAAAAGAAGGACGGAACAACATTTATTTCAATGATGACATCAACTGTTTTAAAAAGAAATGGGAACAGCGATTTAAGCATAGTCAATATCGCAAGGGATATTACTGAAAATAAAAGGCAGGAAAAAGAGCTGAGAATGGCAAAAGAAAAAACTGAAGAGACAAACATCGCTTTACAGAAATCGCTTGAAATATTGAAACAAACTCAGGACCATCTGGTAGAATCTGAGAAAATGGTTTCTCTTGGCGGGCTTGTGGCAGGGGTTGCCCATGAGATTAACACGCCTCTTGGCGTGGGTTTGACAGCGTCTTCATTTCTTGCAGATAAAGCAAAAGAGTATGAAAAACTATTTTTATCAGGGGCATTGAAACGTTCCGATCTTGAAAAATTAATAAAAATTACTAAGGAAAGTTCAACAATCCTTCTTACAAACCTTGATCGTGCGGCAGAGCTTGTGAGAAGCTTTAAACAGGTTGCGGTGGATCAGTCTGAAGTGGAACATAGAACATTTAACTTAAAACAATATATGGATGATCTTCTAGTGAGCCTTCGCCCCAATTTCAGGCAAAATAGACACTCCGTTAATGTTCAATGTCCGGATGATCTCGAGGTTGATAGCTATCCGGGTGTTTTTTCGCAAGTGGTTACAAACCTCCTCATGAATTCCCTTCAACACGGGTTTGACAATATTGATGATGGGGAAATCTCCATTGATATCAATACGAATAAAAACAGCGGCGAATTGTGCATTGATTATCGTGATAACGGCAAAGGAATGAGTAAAGAAGCAGAAAGAAAAGTGTTTGAGCCGTTTTTTACCACAAGGCGGGGTCAGGGTGGAACCGGTCTGGGAATGCATATTGTTTACAACCTTGTAACGCAGGCACTCGGTGGCAAAATAGTCTGTAAAAGTTCTTTGGGAAAAGGCACTCTTTTTTCAATAAATGTGCCGTTAAAATAGCTGTCATTTTCTTGATTTTTTCCTCTGCTGCAAGCTCGTTATTAAAATCCTCTCAAGTTATTATTGTTGACATTTTGATGCTCCTGAATTAACAAGTGTATCTATATTTAATGAATAAAAAACAGATAGTTGCCAGCTGACTACGATAGTATTTAAAGGTATAGCTGTGTTGCGGCAATATCAATAACCAGGAGATTGTTTTATGTCCGAGAATATATTTATAGAGCCTTACGGTGGTTCTCTTATTAATCTTGTTGTCGATGAAGATAGAAGCAGCATTTTAAAAGATGTTGCGTTGAACCTACAGGATATTATTTTAAACGACAGGCAACTTTGTGACTTTGAACTTCTTGCAACAGGAGCGTTTTCCCCACTTGAAGGATTTATGACAAGGTCGGATTATGAATCGGTCCTTGACAGAATGCGACTTCAGAATGGATTTGTATGGCCCCTTCCGATTTGCCTTGATATATCTGAAACAACGGCCAGATCACTTGAGGTGGGTCAATCTGTTGCACTTCGTGACCCTGAAGGATTCCTTCTGGCGGTAATGAATATTGAAGATATTTGGCAGGCGGATCATAAAAAAGAAGTCAGGCTGGTATTTGGTACTGAAGATATGGATCATCCTGGTGTAGGAGCCTTTTTTTCAGGGACCGGTGATTACTATATAGGCGGAAAGATTGAAGTCATCAGCTTGCCGCTTCATTTTAATTTTTTACAGCTTCGCCATACCCCTCGGGAAGTGAGAAGTACATTTAAAAAGCTCGGTTGGCAACGTATTGTCGGATTCCATACCAGTAATCCGATTCACAGGCCCCAGTTTGAAATGATGCTGAAGGCAATGCGCCAGGCTAATGCCAATCTCCTGTTGCTCCCTACTGCGGGAATGGCAAGACCGGGAGATTTTGATCACTATACGCGTGTAAGGTGTTATCGCAGGATAACAGGTCGTTATCCTCCTGATTCTTTTATTTTAAACCTCCTTCCCCTCGCAATGAGAATGGCAGGGCCAAGAGATGCCCTGCTTCATACAATAATTGCAAAAAATTTCGGTTGCACTCATTTTATTGTCGGCCATGGTCATGCAAACCCCGAACCTGCTGAAGATGGAAAACAGTTTTACGGGGATGATGAAGCAAAAGATCTGGTCCTGGAATTTTCAGAAGAAATCGGTGTCTCGGTCATTCCTTTCAAAGAGATGGTATATCTTCCCTTTGAGGACGAATACCGGTTTTCCGACCAGGTTCCTGATGAAACCCAAACCATCTCTCTTTCAGGGACGGATATACGTGGACGTATTAGAAGCGGCCGTAACATACCGATGTGGGCCACATTCGATGAAGTCGTTGAAGAATTGAGAATGGCGTATCCTCTGCCAAAAAAACAGGGTTTTACCGTCTTTTTGACAGGCCTTTCAGGTGCAGGAAAGTCTACGATAGCAAAGATAGTCTATTCGCGTTTTCTTGAAATCGGTGAAAGACCGGTCACCCTTCTTGATGGTGATATTGTGAGGCATAATCTTTCCAATGAGCTATCCTTTTCCAAGGAACATAGAGATATAAATGTACGCCGGATCGGGTTTGTGGCAAGTGAAATCACCAAAAACCGGGGGATTGCAATATGTGCTCCGATTGCGCCCTATGAGGCGACCCGAAGGGAAGTGAGAAAGGTAATCGAGGAATATGGTGGTTTTATCGAAGTCCATGTGTCTACACCGATTGAAGAATGTGAAAAAAGGGACAGGAAAGGGATGTACGCTAAAGCACGCGCGGGTTTGATTAAAGGATTTACCGGGGTGGATGATCCTTATGAAGAACCTGAATCGCCTGAGTTGCGTATCAATACAACCGATCTCACACCGGATGAAGCTGCTCAGGAAATACTGCTTTACCTAGGCCAGAAAGGATATATATGAGAATACTCGTCACAGGGGGTGCCGGCTACATCGGCAGCCATACATGCATAGAGCTTCTAGAGAAAGGATATGATATCCTTGTGATCGATAACCTTGTAAACAGCAGCGAAGAGTCATTGAGAAGGGTGGAGGAGATTACAGGAAAAACACTTGAATTCATAAAGCTTGATCTGCTTAACAGAGAGGGTGTGAATACTCTTTTTAAAAAGAACAGCATAGATGCCGTCATCCATTTTGCCGGTTTGAAAGCTGTTGGAGAATCTGTGGAGATCCCCCTTTCATACTATTACAACAATATAACCGGAACGCTGAATCTTGCGGAGGCTATGAAAGCATCCGGAGTTAAAAATATTGTTTTCAGCTCATCAGCGACTGTTTACGGTGATCCGCAAACAGTTCCCATAAAGGAGGATTTCCCGGTATCATCGACAAACCCATACGGCAGGACAAAGCTGATGATAGAAGATATTTTAAAAGACATTTTTATATCAGACAAGTCCTGGAATATTATGCTGCTCAGATATTTTAATCCTGTGGGAGCTCATTCAAGCGGCAAGATAGGAGAGGACCCGAACGGTATTCCAAACAACCTTGTGCCATACATAAGCCAGGTTGCGGTAGGGAAACTTCCTGAGCTGTCGGTTTTTGGAAACGATTATCCGACACCTGACGGAACCGGTGTCAGAGATTATATTCATGTTGTAGACCTTGCCAGGGGACATATAAAAGCATTGGAAAAACTTGAAAAATCCCCGGGTGTATTAACCTGTAATCTAGGAACAGGCAGCGGTTACAGCGTACTCGAAATGATTGCAGCGTTCAAAAAAGCATCAGGCAGAAAAGTGCCATACAGAGTCATTGAGCGCCGTCCCGGCGATATCGCTTCCTGTTATGCTGATCCGTCCCTTGCATTAAAAGAGCTCAACTGGTCTGCTGAATTTGGAATAGAGGACATGTGCCGTGATTCATGGAATTGGCAGTCGAGCAATCCTGATGGATTCGAGTCATAAAGATTTTGATTATTTTTTTCTTAATCATTGAGTAACGATAATTAATTCCTTACCACGATATGATGTGATTATTGTCGGCTCAGGCCCTGCAGGAGCCCTCATGGGATATGACCTGTCCCAATACGGCCTGAAAGTGCTGCTGGTAGAAAAGGAATCGCTTCCACGGTATAAGGCATGTGGTGGCGGGCTTACCAGGCGGACCCTTGATGCCTTGCCGTTCGATGTTTCTCCTGTCATTGAAGATTACACTTATACCGCCAGAATGCTGTACCGGAACAGGCTGCTGTATGTCAAAACTCATGACAAACCTATAGTTGGAATGGTAATGCGGGATGATTTTGATTATTTCCTGATCGAGCAGGCAATGGCAAAAGGTCTTGTTGTTCACGATGATACAGCTTTTGAGTCAGTATCCGGCAGGGCCGGAGAATTGTTGATAAAGACTTCAAAAGGAAGTTATAAGGCTAAAGTTGTTGCAGGTGCTGATGGTGTTAACAGCAGTGTAGCAAAAGCGCTAGACTTAAAAATAAAGCATGATGTCATGATGGCCATTGAAGGTGAGGTCTGTCCTGAAGACATGGGGATGCTTGAGAAATTCAGAAACAGCATTGATCTCGATTTTGGTGTTATACCCGGAGGGTATGGTTGGGTGTTTCCAAAAAAAGATCATCTCAGCATAGGTGTTGGCTCAAGCATCAGGGGACTGCGAGATTGGAAAGGTTATTTTAGATCGTATCTGGAGCTTAAGGGTATAATTCCTGAATCCATGAAATATCCGGTCAGGGGTCGTTTGATTCCCATCAACCCGCACAAAGGCAACATTCTTTCCAATGAACGCGGGCTTGTTGCAGGGGATGCGGCAGGATTTACAGACCCCATGACGGGTGAGGGGATTTTTTATGCTGTCCGGCAGGCCGCGATCGCTTCACAGGTAATAAAGGATGTTTTTTTATCAGGCAGCAGTGTCGCTGAATATACCGGTTTGGTAAAGAGGGAGTTTATGAATGATCTCATATGGGCTAAAAGAATGGCGCATGTTTTATACCGATACCCGGCAATCAGCAGACGACTTTTATTCAGGTGCGGAGAAGCTCTGGGAGAGAATCAGACTGCGGTTATTTTGTCACAGCAGACATACAGTGATGTTTTCAGAAAGATAGCTATCCTGATGCTTAATCCGATCCGACTTTTATCCCTGTTGTCACAAAACGATTAACAATTACCAAAATCTGTAAAAGTGATGAACAGGGCCGTGCCCCTTACCGATGGCATAGGGCGCACCTGCTTTAATGGCGCCCGTGATATATTGTTTTGCGTGCTTTACCGAGTTTTCCATGGTTTCCCCTTTTGCGAGAAAAGATGCGATTGCAGAGGCGAGGGTACATCCGGTTCCATGATTGTTTTTTGTTGTGATGCGTTTTTCTGAAAAATAGGTATACTGTTTTTGGACAGCTGTGAAAAATACATCAGTACAGTCCGTATCATCAGCATGACCGCCTTTTATCAGTACATTCTTACATCCAAAACCGGATAGTTCCGATGCTGCCGGTTTAATATCGTCTATACTTTGAATTCTTTTGTTCAATAAAGCGGCTGCTTCAGGAATATTAGGTGTAACCATGTCGGCAATGGGCAAAAGAAGTGTTTTTGTTGCCTCCACCGCGTTGTCGTCAATGAGCCGATCACCGCTCTGGGCAATCATAACAGGGTCTATCACAATGTTTGGCGGGTTATATTTTTTTAATAGTCCGGCAACAAGTTCGATGATGTCGGCGGACAACAGCATACCGGTTTTAACTGCATCAGGCTTTATATCTGAAAAGACAGCTTTAACTTGTGCTTCAATGAAATCGAGGGGTACGGCGTGAATCGCCGTAACCCCTCTTGTATTTTGAGCGGTCAGTGCGGTAATGACCGACATGCCGTAGCAGCCGAGAGCGGCAAATGTTTTAAGATCTGCCTGTATGCCGGCGCCACCGCTGCTGTCGGACCCCGCAATTGTAAGTACCTTATAGTATTTTACCATCCCCACGTGAGATAGTCATGAATGGAGTCGGCAGCCTGTCTTCCAGCGCCCATTGCGAGGATAACAGTTGCCGATCCGGTGACTATGTCACCTCCTGCCCATACACCTTTTTTGCTGGTTTTTCCGGTGACTTCATCTGCTTCGATATAGCCCCATTTATTTAGTGCAAGACCTTCCGTGGATTGGGTTAGAAGTGGATTCGCGCCGGCGCCCACAGCTATAATCGCAAGATCGCATTCGAGTTCAAACTCAGATCCTTCAATCGGAATGGGTCTTCTTCTTCCTGATGCGTCGGGTTCCCCCAACTCCATCTTTAGACCGGTCATACCGGTTACACGGCCTTCTTCATTCCCGAGAAACTCCACAGGGCTTGTAAGGAAATGAAATTCTACGCCCTCTTCTTCAGCATGGTGAACCTCTGCGCCCCTGGCCGGTACTTCCTGTCTTGAACGGCGATATACAATTCGGGATTTCTCAGCGCCGAGTCGCAGGGCTGTCCTTGCAGAATCCATTGCTACATTTCCAGCGCCGAGTGTGATGACATTTTTACCCCTTACAATAGGTGTGTCATACTCGGGGAACAGATACGCTTTCATGAGGTTGGATCGTGTCAGGTATTCATTAGCAGAGAGAATGCCGATCAGATTTTCCCCCGGAATATTAAGGAATGTGGGAAGACCTGCCACTACGCCCAGGTATATTGCGTTATATCCTTCTTCGAAAAGTTCATCCACTGATGCCGTCC
>JAFDJC010000083.1 GCA_019307665.1 Deltaproteobacteria bacterium
ATTCAGGAGGTATTGAAAGGGTCAGGAATCATTTGCTTGAGAATGAGATTGTTTTTGATTATTGTGTGGAGTGAGATATAATTTGTGTATCTAAAGGTTTGTTTTTGTTGGCGTAGAGAGCGATAGCAAAGATAGAGCAAAGATTTTTCGAAGGCCTCTTTTTTGGTATATTTGATTTGCCGATCTCAGAATTACTGCCTTCAGAAATTGGATACTTCCAGAGGAAATCACGATAACGTCATGCTCTCCGGCGCGATGAAGCTGCGTCGAGAGCAGCAAATTGTTACGCTTTTACCAAACGATAAAATAAAACTATTTCACGCGTTCAAAATCTTTGAGCTGCCAAGATTTGTCAAAGAACGCCTCTTTCGGACTATAGAATCTAAACCAGACCCACCAGCCACGACCAGGAAGTGTTTGTACCCAATTGCTCTCATAACCTTTAGGTGCTTTGGGGCCAAAGTGCAAATCAACAGATCCATCATCGTTGTATTTTAAATCATCATAGGAAGAAAGTGCTGCCTTATTAGTGACATTTTGTACTTGCGAGCGCGTTTCAAAATCATATAGTGTAATAGACCAAAATAGTTCTACCGGTGCATCTTTTGGGACATTGAGTTTATATAGGTTGCTGCCATCTAACCAATCACCTTTGTTGTCTCTGGCAGAGCGGACATACTGCGAGCCCCGACCAATGGCTTTTGTTTTCATTGCAGGTTGCGCCATAGTGGCTTGGAAGTAATAGTTGGTACGAGCTTCCAGATCACGCCAGAAAGATCCACGTAAAGAAGGGTCCAGTTCCAATACCCATTCCCATTGCGTATTCGGGTAATAAGTAATGTCATCAAATCGAGGAGCATAGCTAATGGCTTGTGCCATTAGCCAGCCAAAGTGAGCCGCATCAGCCAGTATTTGTCGCTGGCGGGCATCCGGTTGAAATATTTTGCCAGGCTCAACACCAAGAGGTTTTAATAAGGAAATCAATAATGACGCATCCTGATCAATATCAGGATTGATGTAATTAATGACATGCGCCACCTGATTCCAGTATTCCATTGGGTTCATTGGTGAAATGGTATCCATTTCTACCCCGGTTGCATGCCATGCTTTCGTTTTTGGTGGTTTGTTGATTTTAGAAAGGGGGTAAATTTTAGAATTAGTGACTGCGCCAACTGCGGCATCCATATCTCCTTCAATCACAAGACCGCGAGCAAAAAATACCGCGATAGATGTTCTTGACTTTAGTAATTTTGCGCCTTTAGGAAGCTCAATGTCGCCTTGGTAATCTTCTGCAGCTACAATAAAAGTCCCCCCCTCAGAATCGATGCCAGACAATGGAACCTGCCACAAATCTAAAATACTGCCTAGAAAAGGTGAAGGAGGTACTTCAACCACCATAGGGCCATTTTTGGCCAGATCCAGATAGGCCATGCCGTATATCGTGGTGTCGTTTCCCGTAAGGACAATGCCCTTAGTATCGAGGAAGTTTTCCCACACCACGAGATCCCCCATCTTGGAACCCTTGATCGAATTCTTGGGGCCGGTGTGCATAGTGTAGAAGGACACCAGATTATCAGAGAGCTGGTGCGCCAGTACTGCTCTCTGGTAATCCATTTCGTTGTAGAGACGTTCAACCGTGGGTTTGGTAGGAAAGCCAGCCCGATAATCAAGCACGCCCATGCGGGTTTCAATACGATTCAGTATCTTTTCTTGGCAAGAATTATCTTTCAAGCATTCCGCAGTCGTTTTATCATCAAATTTACTGCCTGAAAAAGCAAACTGACAGGACAAAAGGCTTATTGCGCTTAACGTAATCCAACTGATTAAGGGCTTTTTAAGATAGCTAAATTTCATCAATTTTCTCCTTTAAATATATTTGATGGTGGAAATATGTTGCGTGGCCTAACGCCTCGGATATGGACTTGAACTTGGAATGAGAGTTCGGCTCATAGGTATCTCCTTGATAACTATTTTATGTAAATAAAATTTCTCGAATTGCATAAGGTACCGCATTTTTCAATTACGATATCAAATATACCGGATAACGCAACAGGATAGTTAGTGGTAATGATTACGCACCTAAGGAAAGAATCCAAGTACAGTTCTCCATAAGAAATGACAAAAAGGTATTTTGGGGATATGATTTGTCTATGTCATGGTTTTAGAGAGGCCGAGACCTTTTGATTCTTTCCATTATGTTGCGAACCAGCCTTACCGTTTGAAATCATTGGGTTTTTAGGAAATTATGAGGGTGGTTTAAATTCATTGTAAAAACAATGTGTTGTAAGCAAAATTACATATACATAATATTGCGAGGTCAAACGGACCAATATATGCTACCTGAGATACTTTAAGGCATAATTATTTTATGACTGTAGTAAAAGGGTAGTGGTAAACAATTTACAGCAGAGAGATTTACTATCCTTTCTCAAAAATATAATTTTTATATAAGATAAAACCATATCTCCCCTATTATACAAACACTTTTTTAAAAGTTAGCTACACATAACACATTTCAAATAACAAATCAAGCACTTAGACAAAGTTATGTTGTCAACAATAGAAGATTCTGCACAGATATCTCCAAAAAACATTTTATATTTTGGTCTAAACTTCTCGCAGCCCCCCATTCCCGTAGGTTTTATAGAATGAATAAGAAGTGATTGGGAAGCATAAATTATTTTCTAAATTATGTTGTGAATAATTGTTAAACATTCAAAGGCACTTTATCCTTTATCGTATCAATTGATATAAGGAGATTACGGAAACTTCAAGCTGGTGGGTATGATCTGAAAGATATGGTAGTATTTAATATTTTAGCATGCTGAGTATGGGCGGGATAGGCGGGGTATGTTTATTTAAAAAGGGGCGGGGTAGGCGAGGTATTTTTTTTATTAAAAAAAGGGCGGGGTAAGCTGGGTTGGCGGGATTTCTGACGAATATCTCAATTCATAACAACATAATTTCCAGACAGGGCCAATGACACGCTTATTCGTAAAATAAATTGCACCTCCATTTGAAAAATGTTCCCACCGGGCACCGATATTGCCCGAGAGCTTGTTCGTTACATCGAATTCAATGCCAAAGCCTCCAACAAAATCGAAATTATAGTTTGTCCCTTCTTTGAGAATTTCTTTGTCGGTCCACGACATTCCTAAACCCAGGTGAATTGTCGGCCTTATGTAGTAGTATGAGAAAATAATCCACCTTCGAACCACGGTTGTTGAAAATCTCTTATGGTTAAGAGTCGTATAAAAGGGCCCTCCCTGAAGCCATTCCTCTTCAGGTACCTGGTCATCTTTCAACTCGATTGTCCCCCACAGATTTAAGTACCGCAGCTCTATCCTTAGAGTATGATTTATGAGTTGTGAAAAGGGTATGAGAGCATCTGTTTCCCATTCCATAAAAATGCCGTTGCTGACATTTTTATATCCCTTATAGGTTTTAGCACTCCAAATATGAAAAGGGCGACCTACCGTACCATGCATGTATCCTATCCACCTTTTTGAATCAATGTGGTAGACATACAATGGTTCGGCGCTTGCCTTTGACACAAACATAAACAGTAATGTCAGGAATATAAGCCTGTATTCTATTACCCTTTTAAGCAACATTTTATCTGTTATAAAAAAATGTAAGTTCATCAGACAACAGCCTAACTTTCGACCAAGGTTTGTCTGAAGACTATTATTCGCCCAAGACTATGATAGGGACGTTTTCGATAAACTCATTATCGATACCTTGCCCTGGTTTGGCGCCATAACAGCCAGTGGCCAAAAAGAGGTGCCGGACAATCTCAATGAAGTCAAACAAAGTGCATTCGATGTCGGAAACAGTTCGAAATTTAGAAATGAGCCTTATACTATATGTTGTGTTTTGGAATATCTGCTTTAAAATAATTTTATGCCATATCAGGAAATTAAAATAATTGCGATATAAAAATCAGATCTCACAGAATTGTCTGACGTCTTAGGTTTTGATATTTTCCAGATGTAAACAACTGTAATTAAACAAATAATGGTGATTTCATTTTCAAAACAACAAAAAATAGTTTGAATTTTGCTTGGTTTTAAATAAAGAAAGGGAATATCGGCAGAGACATTTTTTAAAATTTCCTAAAAATTTATCAAAAAATGGCTCCCACTTGCTAATCCGGATCAACATCCGAATTTAATACGTTTGCCAATGTTTAAGCTCTGTTTTTGGGGAAAGTCCTGATTGTTGTCTGCTGCCTTAAGAATCAAAGGCCGTATTCTTCTATGACCGTGTTCTTCTATGACTTGATAAAAAGAAAATATAGGTGTATTTCTTATCATTAGGGTCTAAAGGGGGGCTAAAGAGTCTGAAATTTATTAAAGACGGCCTCCTGAAAAAATATAACAACACGTATTGGCGATTCGGATGGAAAAAAATAAAACAAAGCTATTACATAAAAATGCAACCATCATTACTACCCATATTAATGCTGATTTTGACGGTATCGCTTCTCTGCTTGCCGCCCAAAAATTATATCCCGAATCTTTTGTTGTTTTTCCGGGTGCACATGAAACTAGCTCTAAGAGTTTTTTCGTGAATTCTATGGCTTATCTTTATAATATGGCGGATATTGATAAACTTGACTTATCTGCTGTCAACCGATTGGTTCTCGTGGATACAAGACGAAAAGAAAGAATAGGCAAGCTGTCCGAACTTGTGAATCAAAAGGACATCGATATTCATGTCTATGATCATCACCCTCTTGTCGAAGGTGACATAAAACCGAATAAAGAAATCCATGAACCAACCGGGGCCACCGTGACCATATTGATACACATCATCAAAGAAAAAGGGATCGACATTTCCCCCGAAGAAGCGACGGTCATGTGTCTTGGTATATACGAAGACACCGGTTCATTCACTTTTTCCTCAACAACGGAAAAAGACTTAACAGCAGCGGCTTTTCTGGTTTCAAAGGGCGCCAACCTGAATATTGTTTCAGATATGATTTCACGCGAAATCACACCTAACCAAGTGCTTATACTGAATGATATGATCAGGTCCGCATCATATTATCGGATTAGCGGGGTGGAAGTTGTGGTGACCAACATATCGACTGAAGAATTTATTCCTGATTTTGCATTTCTGGTTCACAAAATGTTAAAAATGGAAAGCCTTAATGCCATCTTTTCCATTGTTCGCATGGGAAGCAAAATTTATGTCATCGCAAGAAGTCGAATCTCTGAAGTGAACGTAGCCGAAATTCTAAAGCCCATCGGAGGCGGCGGGCATGCCTTTGCAGCATCTGCAACTATCCGTGATAAAACGCTTGCACAAACTGAAAGCTTGCTTATCGACATGTTATATAAAAAAATCAAATCAACCCGGCAGGCAAAGGACATCATGTCGTCACCGGCCATTACTATTGATCCCTCTATTACCTGCAAGCAGGCCGGTCAAAGCATGACCCAATATAATGTAAACGCCTTGGTTGTTACAGATACAAATAAAAACAAGCAAAAACTTTTAGGCTTTATTTCAAGGCAGGTCATCGAAAAAGCCCTCTACCATAATCTTGGCAATGTCCCAGTAAGGGAGTACATGTCATCAGAACTTGCGACGGTAAAAACTAACGCAGACATCTCAGAAATCCAGGAAAAAATCATTGGCAACAAACAGCGAATTCTTCCTGTGGTCAATAATGACATCATCAAAGGTGTGATTACCCGGACGAACCTTTTAAATATCCTTGTCAATGAGAGCCGGGACAGCAGCCTTGAAAAACCGATGCCTTTTAGTAAGCCGATACATGCAAGGACCAGAAACATAAAAAGACTGATGAAGGAACGAATTCCGGAACATCTGTTAAAAATTCTTACGTCCATTGGAAAAACAGCAAGTGAAATCGAATGCAGTGCCTATGCCATTGGCGGATTTGTACGAGACCTGTTTTTATACAGAACAAATGAGGATATTGACATTGTTATTGAGGGAGACGGGATTGCCTTTGCCAAAAAATATGCTGAAACCGAAAACATAAGAGTTCACACTTATGAAAAATTCGGAACCGCTGTGATCATTTTCCCGAACGGTTTTAAAATTGATGTGGCTTCAGCCAGAACAGAATATTATAAATTTCCCGCAGCGCTTCCTACTGTTGAGATGAGCTCAATAAAACTGGATCTGTTCAGACGTGACTTTACAATAAATACGCTCGCGATTCAATTGTCTCCTGACAACTTTGGTGTTTTAATCGATTTTTTTTCAGCCCAGAGGGACATCAAGGAAAACGTTATTCGGATTTTACACAATATGAGTTTTGTTGAAGATCCTACTAGGGCTTTCCGTGCAATACGGTTTGAACAGCGATTCGGATTTACCATAGGAAAACTCACTTCCGACCTGATAAAAAACGCTGTTAAGATGGATTTTTTCAGCCGCCTGAGCGGCAGGCGTGTTTTTGCTGAGCTGCGCCTTATTCTGGAAGAAGAAAATCCTGCTCCGGCGCTTGTCAGGCTATCCGACTACAATCTTATCCAGTTCATTCATCCTTTGATTAAAATAAGTAAACATCTTATAAAGCTTTTAAATTCAGTCAAAAAAGTCCTTTCCTGGTTTGATTTGCTTTTTCTGGAAGAATCCTATAATAAATGGACCATTTATTTTCTGGCGTTGATCAGCCGCTGCGACATGGAGACATCCGTTGAAATTTGCAGCAGATTTGAATTGAAACCTGATTTACTTAAGCTCTTCAGCAAAGAGCGTCTGGAAGCTGAAAACTGCCTTTACAGACTAAAGAGAAAATTGCCCGGTGACAACAGCCGACTGTACAAAGAGCTTGCGGTTTTTGATACCGAACTTTTGCTATACATCATGGCAGCGGCTGGAAATAAAAAGGTCGAAAAAGCTGTTTCTTTCTATATTACCAACCTGAGGGAAGTCAGCATATCCATACAAGGCCGGGACTTAATAGATCTCGGAATGGAACCGGGACCTATGTTTAAAAAAATCATGGATGATGTTCTGAAGGCAAAACTGAACGAAAATATAAAGACCAAAGAAGACGAACTTGCTTATGCGAAAAAACTTATCAATAAGTTGTGATTGGTTATAGGAGAATTGTTGATGACCGGAAAAAAAAGAATATTAAGCGGTATGCGCCCTACCGGCCCGCTCCACCTCGGAAATCTTCACGGGGCACTGAATAACTGGGTCAGGATGCAGAATGAATACGACTGCTTTTTCTTTATCGCTGACTGGCATGCCCTTACCAGTGATTATGAAAACACCAATGCCATACCTGAATATATTAAAAACATGATGATCGACTGGCTAAGCGTTGGCCTTTTGCCTGACAAAAGTACCCTTTTTGTTCAGTCGCAAGTAAAAGAACATGCGGAATTGTTTCTTCTTCTTTCCATGATCACGCCTGTGCCATGGCTGGAACGTAACCCCACATATAAAGACCAGATTGTGCAGCTTGCAAACAAGGATCTGTCAACATTCGGCTTCCTTGGTTATCCGGTTTTACAGGCGGCTGACATTATTATTTACAAGGCAAACGGAGTCCCGGTCGGCATAGATCAGGTCCCTCATGTTGAAATAACCCGTGAAATTGCAAGACGCTTTAATTATATGTACGGCGACGTATTCCCTGAGCCTGAGGCGATCTTAACTGAAACACCTAAAATCCTTGGAACCGACCGCCGTAAAATGAGTAAAAGTTATCAAAATGCTATCTACCTATCGGACAGCGAAGATACCATACAGAAAACCGTATCGGGAATGATTACCGATCCCGGGCGTGCCAGAAAAAATGACCCCGGAAATCCTGACATCTGTAATGTATTTGAATTTCACAAACTTTATACTAACAAAGAAGACGTCAGCCGGTTTAATAAAGAGTGCCGGACCGCTGAAATCGGATGTGTGGATTGTAAAAAAATGATGGCGAAAAATCTTTCAAATGCCCTTTTACCGATCCGTGAAAAACGGGCACATTTTGAATTGAATCCTGATCTTGTTGAGGATATTATCCGGGAAGGCAACAGCAAGGCCCGCAAGATAGCATCACAAACCATGGATCAGGTGCGTTCGGCAATGAACATATAAAGGCTGTCAATCCGAGCAATGCAGGAGAATAACTATAAAGTAAGACTGGATGTCTTTGAAGGCCCCATGGACCTTCTTGTATATCTTATTAAAAAAGCTGAAGTCGATATTTATGATATTCCTATTGCCTTGATAACAGAACAGTTTATTGCCTATATTGAATGGATGAAATCCATGAATATTGATTTGGCAGGTGATTTTCTGGTAATGGCTGCGACACTGGCGCAGATAAAGTCAAAAATGCTTTTGCCGGATCATGATAGTGATGAAGATGAGGAGGAAGACCCCCGGATGGAGATTGCACGGCCCCTGGCTGAGTATTTAAGCATCAGTTCAGCTGCAAGCCGGCTTTCAGAAAGGGATATGCTTGGCAAAGACACATTCGCCGGCCAGCCGAAAAGAGAGGATTTCTTAGTTGATAATGATGACAGGATGATCAAGGTCGGCCTTTTCGAACTGATAGACGCCTTTCAAAGCATTCTCGAAAAGGTGTCGGGCGATCATACGATCGACCTCACAGCCGACAGAATATCCGTAAAAGACAGAATATCTGAAATTGCGGATATTCTTGAAGAAAATGGATCAGTGACATTCAATGAACTGTTTAAAGACCATATAACTAAAAATGATCTCATCGTTACATTTCTTGCAATTCTTGAAATGGCAAAAATAGCCTTGATTCGAATAGCGCAGCATGTACAGACAGGCATAATACGTGTATTTTATTTGTAAAACAGATTTTCAAAATGGATAATTTAAAACATATTATTGAGAGCCTGATTTTTGTATCAGGCAACCCGCTCTCCATCGAACAGATAAAGGCTGTAATTCCTGAACCAGACACTAAAGAAATTAAGCAATGCCTTTTGGGCCTTATTCAGGAATATGAAGAAAGAAGCGGGGGGTTTTATCTTCGTCATGTCGCTGGGGCCTATCAGTTCCGTAGTCGTCCGGAATACAAAAACTATATTACAAAACTCGTACAAGCAAGCCCATTACGCCTAAGCAAAGCAGCACTTGAAACACTGGCGATCATCGCCTATAAACAGCCTGCTATTCGCTCGGATATAGAACATATAAGAGGGGTAGATTGTGGTGGAATTATCCGCACACTCATGGAGCATAAACTTATCCGCGTCCTCGGCCGCAAGGATATTCCCGGACGGCCATTGATCTATTCAACAACTAAACGTTTTCTTGAACTATTTGACCTGAGCAGCCTCAGGGATCTCCCCACACTGAAAGAAATAGAAGCATTTGAAAGGGAGCCGATGGAAACATCTGATCTGATACCCGAAAAAGTTTCTGAATCAGGCAGCACTGACAATCAGGAACTCAACGCGGATAATGGGAAACCAGATGAGCAAAACAAAACAGAAAACACGGAAAATTCCTGAAAATGGAAGAAAATATTTTTTTTGATTCAAACGGCTTAGAAATCGAAGGTCTTCTACATTTAAACCTCAAAGATAAGGGAGTTGTCGTCACCCACCCTCATCCGCTTTATGGCGGGGATATGTATAATCCTGTTGTAAAATCCATAATAGATGCATATCAAAAAAAAGAATATTCAACCCTTAGATTCAACTTCAGAGGAACCGGCAAAAGTGAGGGAAAGTTTGAAAACGGCGATGGAGAAAAAACCGATCTGCTTTCAGCTGTTAGTTACATGAAAAATAAAGGCATTAAAACACTTTGTGTTTCCGGGTATTCATTCGGCACATGGATAAATGCGCTGGCAATCGATTCATGTGACGAGATAAAGGAAATGACGATGGTATCTCCGCCTGTGGCATTTATCGACTTTGATCCGATAAACCCTGCCCCCTGCATTAAATTGGTTGTAAGCGGCAGCCTTGATGATATTGCGCCCGCAGCTAAAATCAAAGCCTGGCTTGGCACTTCAGAAAACGATGCCCGCTTTGAAATCGATTTTGAGATCATAGACGGGGCAGACCACTTCTATTCGGGGTATACTTCAACTCTGGAATCAATTCTAACAAAACACATTTAATGTGAAATCGGTGAACTGGATGTTTTTAGAACGAAAATGAGAACGTGATTTCCGGATAAATATCATCGCATGAGCTGTAAATGGTATCATCACAGTCCAAATACGATTCATAGACCGCACCAACTCCGATGAACCACTTCTGATCAGGCATGAAGTAAACGCCCGCGCGAGCCCCTACCGTATCTAAATCATCAAAGCTGTCGATAAATACACGACGGTAAAAGGTCCCGATGTAAGGCCGCACACTCGACTGCATCGGCAGTACGTACTTCACTTGAGGGCTGAGTTTATAAATATCAGGATCTTCTCCCAGCCAGGCTTCACCGTCAAGACCAAGTTCTAGACCGTCGATCACATAATACCCGGCACCGAGCCCAACAATCACATAGCTGTTCGAGAAAGTCTGTCCGGAACCTGCCATGACAGACAGGCGGCGACTTCCTTTTTTAAAGTGGGCGGCTTGTGTATCAGATGAGGAGGCAGGCATCACTGCACACAAAAGAAAAACAAACATAATAACTAGCTTTATAGACTTTTCCGAAACCATTATGGACTCTCCTTTATACTCAGGAATTAAGGTACAAAAACTGAATCGTCCTCTAAAAAATGACCCAGATATTAAGTTAGAATTTTAACGGTCTTGTAAAAAAATCAAAAATAAATTCCTGTTGGAAAAAAATTTATCAATTCAATGGTCGAACACATACCCAATGGCACGCATGCTCTTAAAGTAACGCGGCTTTTTAGGGTTCTCCTCAAAATATTTTCGGAATCTCACAATAAAATTGTCGATTGTCCTTGTTTTTGTGATGCCGGTATAGCCCCACCCTATCTCAAGAAGTTTTTTCCGTGAAAGCGGTTTTCCCCTGTTTGCTATAAACAGCTTAAGAAGCTTGATCTCCTGACCGGTCAGCTCAACCTTTCCAGCTCTGCAAAAAGCCAAAGATTTTTCAAAATCGATCCTGTTCACTCCAAACACATAGTGATTTAAAGCTCCCAGTGTACTTGCTACCGAGTTACTATCATTTCGATCATACCATTTTGCACGTTCAAGCATCCGGTCAACACGAAGCAAAAACTCTTCAAGGTTAAAAGGCTTTGTCATATAATCATCTCCGCCGGATGACAATCCTTTTACTCTGTCATCTACATCCGCTCTTGCAGAAAGGATAAGGACAGGCAGTTGTTTGTCTTCAAGTCTTATGTTCTGAAGTAATGACAGGCCATCAATCCCCGGCAGCATAATATCAAGGACAATCAAATCCGGACACCATTCTTTCCATTGCTCAAGACCTGAAACACCGTTTCCGGCGATGCATACGTCATATCCTCTATTGATAAGGTTGATCTGTAAACCTTCTGCAATGTGCTTTTCATCCTCAATAACAAGTATACGTTTTTTGGGGGAATTCTCCATAAATATCCTGTCAGACAGCATCTGTTTTTTTAATGGGTAGAATGATCGTGAACGTCGACCCCTTACCCTTCCCATTGCTTTGAATCTCCAACCTTCCCTTATGGATTTTTGCAATACTTTGCGCCATGTAAAGACCGATTCCGCTCCCTCTTGCCGACATGTTATCAGCCTCGCCGACCTGATAAAATTTTTTAAAAATTTTTTTCTGTTCCGCCTTTTCGATGCCTACACCGTTATCTGTAAAACAGATATGGAGCCTGCCTGATTGTATAGTAAGGCTTATATCTATGCGAGGCTTATCAGATTCGTTATATTTTACAGCATTTGTAATAAGGTTCATTAACAACATTTCAAAAAGAGATTTATCCACAGGGTATAGTAAGGGTCGATCCGAAGAGTACTTTGTTTGTATTATGCATCCCTGGAAAAGGTGACTGTTGGCATCACAAAATCTTTTGATAATCTCCACAATATCCGAACGGATGAACTCTCCCTTAAAATTTTTACTTTCGATTCTGGCAAGATTCAGAATACTGTTAATATTCTCTCCAAGACGATTTACATCTGAAAGCATGTAACCGATATATTTTTCCCTGTCATTTCCTGGGATCTCTTTTTTTAAAAACGTTTCAAGATAAAGTTTGATCGATGTAACCGGTGTTTTGAGTTCATGGGTGAAATTATTAATAAAATTGTTTTGCAGGCGGTAAAGTTGAAATGTTTTCTGGTTATATACAAAAATAACAAAAATCCCTGCCAGGATCACCGCCACAAGGATAGAGAGGACCATAATGACAACCCATGTCTGGGAAGCCAAAACCTGTTCTGGGTCAAGGTGAAACTTCCTGACAACCGCATCAAGGCCTGTACTCACCTTTACATACCAATAGATATAAAGGAAAAGCGACATTCCCAGAGCGATGATTGAAAGTATAAAAACAGAAATGGGGTGAAAAAACCACTTTGGCTGATTCATAAAACAAAAATTATAATGCTATGAATTCTATGTCAATAAGAAAACATTTTTGAATTTACTTTAAAACGCAGTCATGTTATGCGTTCTAATATTTTAAAGCAATCTTAACTCAACGGGAGAACCGGCCGATGGTCCCTGTGAAATATCTTCTTTCAAGAACAGCCTGTCTCCTTTTCATATTTGCCATTATTATCGGTTTCCACCTTCCGTTATCTGCAGCTGAAAATGCCTATTATGATTTCGGTATTTTTGCATATGAGGAAGGCAATTTCCCAGAAGCAGTAAAATATTTTATAAAAGCACTGGCTACCGACCCTGAGAACCCGCGCTATAACCGTTACATGGGAAAAACCTGTCTCGAAACCGGAAAATACAAAGAGGCGAAAAAATACCTTAAAAAAGCATTGAGGAAAAAACCGGATCATTTGGATATAAAATACGATCTGGCCATGGCAAATTTTAACACAGCCGACTATTCTTCCGCTGATTTTTTATTCTCTGAAATACTTGAAATAGAACCAGCAAATACCCTTGCCCGTTATTATTTAGCCATGTGCAAATTCAAACAGGAACGATATGGTTATGCGGCAGATCACTTTATCAAAGCATCTGAAGAAAGCTCTGATATTAGGCCAAACTGTTTTTACTATTCGGGGATATGTTACCTGAAAACCGGCCGGCCAAAAGAAGCCGCGAAAAAATTTGAATACGTCATCAACCACTCAGAATCACCTGAAGTTAAAATCGCAGCAGAAAAATGGCTCGGCTCGGCACAGAGACTCGAAAAGGAGCTTGCACCGTACAGCCTCTATCTTAAACTTGGCGCACGTTATGATGACAATGTTCAGCTTGAGCCCCTTGATCTTGATATTTATTCAAATGAAAGCGACATTGCCGGTGTCGGCTTCTTTTCAGGAACATATGAATTATTTAAAAATAGTCATCTTGGCATGAGCGCTGGATACGATCATTATCAAACATACTACTTTGACATTTCCGGATATGACTTGACCGCCTGTTCTCCAAATTTTTCAGCAACATATCGTATTAATAAACTGTCAGAAGCAGGTTTCAGTTACACCCCGACATTTTACTGGCTCGATTATGAAAGCTATATGCTGCAGCATTATTTCAAACCTGAAATATCACTCAAAATAACAACAGCCCTTTCAGGAAAACTCAGCATCGACTATATCGGGAAAAATAATCTCCAAATTCCCGGCCGGAGCGGCCATGCATCAGGTGTGTCCACGGACTTTGTATATCTTTTCAGGGAGCGTGATATATCTGTTTCAGCCGGAGTTTCATATTTAGATAATTCCCCGGCTGATTCTAAGTATGACTATACAGATTTTGAAACAAGACTTATGGCAAGTTTTCAAGCCCCCTGGAATGTGGGCCTGGCTGTTTTTGGAACATACAAAGCCAGGGACTTTGATGATGTGGACTCAACGTTCAATATAAAAAGAGATGACACAAAAATCAGAGGTGCAGCATCTGCATCACGATGGTTTTTTAACAACAGGATGGCGATTATTCTGGAATACAGTTATACTCAAAACGACTCAAATATAACCAATTATGAATACAAAAAAAACACAATAACCTTATCCTCGGCAACAAAATTTTAACAGGAGATTTGCAGTGCGCCTGAAATCAGTCTTTAAATGGATAATACTCCAGTCTGTTATCTCAGCCATCATATTCAGCCCGGCGTTTTCATCTGTTATTCCCAAAGATATGAAAATTACCGATACGTTCAAGCTTGGTTTTGGACGACCTGTGGGTGAAGTAAAACTGTCAATGGGAAAAGTGGTCATACAGCACAGGGGCACCCCTGAAGGGTTCCTCGCGGAAAAAGGTCTGCCTCTTTACAACGGTGATACGCTTTTTACGGGGGAAAAAGGAAAAATCCGCTTTAAATTGAATGATGGGAGTATCATAACTCTTTCCTCTTCAACAAAACTGGTTATCAATAAAAGCATATACAAGCCCGGACAGAAAAGACGGTCCTCATTTTTAAAAATGATAATAGGAAAAGCCCGATTTTTTGTTACAAAAATGTTTAAGTTCAGAGAAAAAGCATTTAAAGTGAAAACCAGTACATTTGTTGCCGGCGTAAGGGGATCTGATTTTATAATCACAGCAAAAGAAAAAACAGCAAATCTCACGGCACTAAAAGATACTGCTGTCGAAGTTACAAGCTTTGCCGCCCCTGAAAAACCGGTCATTGTAAAAGATTTTCAACGAACAATTGTTCCAAAAGGAATGCCCCCCGGCAGAGTCATGGATATTCCTATGGATGAAATCAAAAAGCTGGAAAAAATATTTGATCTGTCGAAAGGCCAAGACGACCAGGGTAAAAAAAACGGCTCAAAAGATAAAGCAGGCGATAAGGATGCTAAATCGGATAAACGTGATACCCGTATTCCTGTCGACATGCTTGTTCAGCCCGGAGCAACCGTCGAACCGGATTACCACTATGAACCTGAAGAACCGATATACCCTGAAAAAGAAGAAACCTTGCATGACGAAGAAAATAAAGACCTTAACGAACAAATTGTAGAAGAAATCAGGCAGGAAGTTGTAGAAGATGAATTACCGGAAGGCGAAAACATTCCAAACATGCCCGACACACCGCAATAAAGGAGATTAAACCATGTATCTGAAAAGACAGATTGCAAAATTTTTTACCCTGTCGTTTATGGCAGCCTGTCTTTTTTTCATCAGCTTGACACTTCCTCTTCATGCCGATGATTATTATATTGATATAAATAGTGGGTCTGATGCAATCGGTGACGGAACCCAGGGAAATCCATGGAAGACACTTCACAATGCTATTTCCTATGTGGATGGAGACGATAACGTCCATATGGCCGCTGGCACATACGATATTGCCAGTGGTGAAGTTGACAGCGCTCTTGTTATTAACAATAGCAATGTCACGATTCAGGGAGACACAAACGGCGGCACGATTATTGACGGGTATTCAA
>JAFDJC010000272.1 GCA_019307665.1 Deltaproteobacteria bacterium
ATCGGTGCCGGCTTCAGGCTCTGTCAATAGCATGGTGCCGGACCATTCGGCGGTTAACATTTTTTTTAAATATATTTTTTTCTGTTTTTCTGTTCCGAATGTCTCGACAAGCTTTGCTGCGCCATGGCTTAGGCTGTGATAGAGCATGAATGATGCGTTTGCACCGTGGAAATATTCATTTGCCGCAGAAGCGATTAGTTTGGGCATGCCCTGTCCGCCGTAATCAGGATCATCTGTCATGCCAAGCCATTCACCTTCTTTATATAGTTTGAAAATTTTATGGAAAGACTCGGGAACCTTCACGGTTCCATTTTCAAATACACATCCCTCGTCACCGTCTTGTTGGGTAGGAAGGATTTCTTTTATCGCCAGGTTTCTGGCTTCAGAGACGATCAGGTCAATGGTTTTTTTATCGAACTCTGCAAATTTGTCATGTTTTGAAAGATTTGCCGCTTCCATCTGTTCATGAAGTACAAAATCCACATCTCTTCTATCTGCGATTAACTGCGCCATTTTGTTCCATCTCCTTTAAAATAATATTTTTTCACATTTTAAGTAAGTTATTAAGCTAAACAGTGCCTTATGTCAAGCGTGTTGCGACGGCCCAAGTTTTTTTTAAGCCATGTTATTAAAGACAAGTGTGACCCCTTGCAGACTTGCAAAACATGCATAAATTGTCTATCCTGAGGTGGAAAAAAGCAATAGTTTGATTTAAGAGTAAAGATATTAAAGGAAAGGAAAAAATATATGTCTTTTTCAATAGCTTTAGCGGGCAAGGGCGGTACAGGAAAAACCACGCTGGCAGGTATGCTGATTAAATATCTGGTTAAAAATGGTAAGGTACCTGTGTTGGCGGTTGATGCGGATTCAAACGCGAACCTTAATGAAGTGCTTGGGTTGGAAGTGCAGGATACACTTGGTAACGCAAGGGAAGAAATGAAAAAGGGAATTGTACCGGGAGGAATGACAAAAGATATCTTTATGTCAATGAAGCTTGAGCAGGCAGTTGTTGAATCACAAGGATTTGATCTTATTGTTATGGGGCAGCCGGAAGGCTCGGGTTGTTATTGTGCAGCCAATACACTGCTGATCAATTTTCTTGACCGTTTGACCGGTAATTATCCATATCTGGTTATGGATAACGAGGCTGGAATGGAGCACATCAGCAGACTGACGACGAGGAATGTCGATATCCTGTTGGTGGTATCAGATACCTCAAGGCGCGGATTGCAAGCAGCCTTTAGAATAAACAAGCTTGCACATAGCTTGAATATCGGCGTTGGAAAAAGTTTTCTTATCATCAACCAGGCAAAGGATAAGCTGTCGGATACGATTATTGATCTGGTGGAAAAGGAAGACATCGAGCTTGCCGGCATTATACCCGAGGATGATACGATTTATGACTTTGACATCGATGGGAAACCAACGGTCGATATGCCTGAAGACAGCAGCTCGGTTAAGGCGGCTTTTGAAGTGTTTGATAAAATTATGGCCTGATGCAACCAAATCCTCCTTGTTGTATATCAGCCGCATCTGACTTTACTTGATCGGTATAATATGACATATAATGTATTGCTAAACGGAATGGAAAACAATATTTCGGTAATTCAGGGCCAGGCCGAAGAATTTATAGACAAACCTGCGGATCTTGTGATAGCAAATATCCGGCATACTTTTTACGGCAGAATAGGATATGAAAGGGTATAAATGTTTATAAAGTGCTGGGGGTCAAGGGGATCTATTCCTGTATCCGGATTGGAATATATCAAATATGGCGGTGACACAACCTGTCTTGAGATACGGACAAAGAGTGACGATATCATCATTGTCGATGCCGGTACCGGTATCAGGCGATTGGGAAATAAGCTTGTCAAAGAAGGACGCTACCGGTTCAATATTCTGTTTACACATGCGCATTGGGATCATCTGATGGGGTTTCCTTTCTTTAAGCCTCTTTTTATAAAAAAGGCTGAAATAAAAGCATTTAAATGTCCGTTCCCGGGGAGTTATGTGGAAGATATGATATTGAAAATCCTTGCTCCACCTAACTTTCCTGTTAAATATTCTGATTTAAGCGCCAGCATTGTTTACGAGGAAGCAGGGCAGGGCTCTTTCCAAATAGGATCCGTCACAATAGAACCGATTAATATTAGCCATCCGAACGGCGGCAGCGGCTATAAATTCATTGAAGATAACAAGTCGTTTGTGTTTTTGACTGACAACGAGCTTGGATTTGTACATCCGGGAGGATTTGAGTTTGACGCATATCTGGAATTTTCAAAAGGTGCGGACCTTCTTATTCATGATGCGGAATATACGCCTGATGAATATAGTACACAGATCGAATGGGGACATTCAAGCTATGCCGACGTACTTGATCTTGCATTCAAAGCTAAAGTCAAAAAACTCGGCCTGTTTCACCTGAACCAGGAGCGGACTGACGATGAAATGGATGAAATTGTTAAGGACTGCCAACGGATAGCAAATACAAAAAACAATCCTTTTGACTGCTTTGCCGTTGGAGTTGATATGGAATTTAATCTGTAAAGAATGCGCAGTAACTGGGTACAAACAGTCAGACTGGAACCACCTTCACTTAATGACAATACTGCTGATACCGAAAGGCTTCTCAGTTCGCTGAAGACCAGACTCAACTCTGATCATATTCATATAGATATTTCCCTTCAGAGAACACTTCCTGATATTTTAAGACAGCATCACTACCATGTAAGTTGTGTCCTTTTTAAGGATAGAAACAGATGGCTGCTGGCAGGGGTTGCCGGAGCAGAAAAAAATGATCCGATGGCAGGTCTCGCAGTCGATCTGGGGACTACAAGTGTTGCCGTCCGGCTTATCGATTTAGTGTCAGGTGATGTTATGGGAGAATACTCCTTTGATAATCCCCAGATTGATGTCGGTCCCGACATTCTGACAAGAATTCATTATGCTGACCAGAAAGGCGGGCTTGAGCATCTGAACCGGCAGATAATAGATGGCCTTAATCAGGCCATTTCTATACTTTGCAGGAAATGCGACATTCGCCCCATCCATATTTATCTCTCAGCTGTAGCCGGAAATACTGCAATGACGCATCTTTTTCTTAAACTCTCTCCACGCTGGATAATTCGAGAACCGTATATTCCGGTTGTTAATTATCCCGGAGCTATCAGTGCCGAAGACCTTGGAATGAATATCAATCAGCATGCAAAGGTTTTCATGTTCCCGAATGTCGGCAGCTATTTTGGAGGAGATCTAATCGCCGGCATTTTATTTTCAGGTCTTGCACGGAAAGAAGAAACAGCAATACTTGTTGATGTCGGTACAAATGCCGAAGTTGTTTTAGGAAACAATAAATGGCTTATTGCCTGTGCCGGGGCCGCAGGACCGGCTCTTGAAGGCGGTGTGACGAAAATGGGAATGATGGCCGGTCCCGGAGTTATAGACAGTATTGTGATTAGCGGTCCCGACAAACGGTTTGACATCCATACCATTGACGATCAACCGCCCAAAGGGATATGTGGTTCCGGACTCATTGACCTGGCTTCCCAGCTTTTTCTTCACGGCATTATCGATATAAGAGGGAAATTTAAAGTTTCGGACGGGATTTCCCGAATTAAATTTAAGAATAAAGATGACATGATGCATCTTATCGTTGTGCCGGCCGATGAATCGGCGACAGGAGAAGACCTGACAATAAGCCAGGCGGATATTGACAGCCTTGCGCGTTCAAAGGCCGCAATGTATACGATACTTGAAACAATTACTACATCTGTTGGCATAGATATGAGACAGATTTCTGATTTTTTTGTCGCAGGTACATTCGGAGTATTTATCAAACCAAAGTCCGCAGTATCCATAGGTATGATGCCGGACCTGCCTTCTGAGAACTTTAAACCCCTGGGCAACAGTTCTTTAGGCGGTGCTACAATGATTCTACAGTCACAAGAATGCGCGGATCAGATATCGGATATCAGAGACAAAATTACATACATGGAGTTAAATGTTAACCAGGAATTTATGAACAGATTCAGTGCAGCAAAATTTTTTCCTCATACAGACAGGTCGCTTTTCCCATCCGTAAAAATTTAACATCGCCAACTATCTGTGTCATTTTTTACATAAACTGTAACATTACTACCATATTTTGGTAACATTGCTACCATATTTTAGA
>JAFDJC010000273.1 GCA_019307665.1 Deltaproteobacteria bacterium
TACCAACATTAACCAGTTTATCTTTTGGGCTGTTTCCTAAATATAGTTCAAATTTGCGCCGTTTTGGGGAAGGATCACTTTGGGCAGCACATACTTTGTGGAACAATTAGAGCGAATACTTGACAGGACCTGATCAACAGGACCTTGAAGCCTCAAAAACCTGGGAGAAAGCCAAAACAGAGATGAATTGAATATACTGTCCCCCGAATTTCTAAAGAATATTCTTCAAAAAGATAAAGAATATTCTTTAATTAAATAGTTATTTCAAAAGCCTTGCCATCCTGTTTTCCCACAAAAACAAGCAATATCAGCCAATCAGAATCATTAAAGCTTTTATGGCACAACGCTTGCTATATTTTGGGGTATGTTTTTAGCTGTCATTTTTTGAAAAGGAGAAAACATTATGAAAAAATATAAACTAAAAATGCGAATTTTATGCATAATATTGACGGCTTTTTTCTTTTCATGGTCGAATGCGGTTGCCGGTGAGATTACACGAACGACAATGAAAGTGTCAAATCTTTACTGCGGTGCCTGCCTTATACATATAGATACGACATTAAAAGGCATGCCGGAGGTCACAGGTATGTGGGGAAACCCCAGGCAGGGCATTGTTAAAGTGGACCATAAACCATCCCTTAAAGGAGGGACTATAGCCTCAGCAATAACAGGGCTTGGTTATCCTGCTGAAATAGAATTGCAGGAAACTATAGACGAGGAAAAGGCCTTTTCTTTTAACCAGGCAGGAAGCAATCAGGGAAGTTGCTGTAGTACCGGCGGTTCAAAAAAGTATAGAGGTTGCGGAGCAAGTGCTGCTTCCTGGAAAAAACTTTTCGGCATAACACCAAAAGAATAAATTAAGCATCATCGGTTTTATGCAGGGAAAAGGAATATAAATGTTTTCTGAAAACAATAGTGGATAGTTAGTGGAGTATGTTAAAGCCTCCGTTCCCTGGTGTTGAGTAGCGAAGGCTTTTTCAGTACTTCCCTATAGAACTTCTATATACCCGGATCAGTCTCCCTGTTCCGCCATGTAGTCATCATAGATTGTCTCTAAAATATTTTTATGCTTTGCTTCTTCCTGAGAAAGAATTTTAAAAAGTTTAATAAAGGCTTCGTCATCTGTTTTTGCCTGGAGCTCATTATAAAGTTTAAGTGCATTCTCTTCCCGTTTCATGGCAATTCGCAATATCTCCAGATAGGCCATACCTTTTTCGTATTCAGTATCTACCATGTAATCGCTTCGCTTCATATCCGGAATCCATTTGAAGTCGTATTTTTCAAGATTTTCCTTGTTGGCGGCAAAGTCTTCAAGAAGCTTTACGTGTTTTCTCTCATGATCAGCAAATTCAGCAAAGGATTTTTTTGCTGCTAAAAATTGTTCGTCCCTGCTTAGTCCATCATAAAATTCAACCGCTTCTTTTTCTCTTTCGATTGCAAAAAGGATAATGTCATCAATCGATTCAAAATTCATAGTTCATCCTCCATTATGGTTTTTTAAAAAACCGTTAGCTGTTTTTGCAGTTTGCTGGGATACTGAGTTTACCAGTACCAGACCACATATCCTAATAAATATTAAAGGGCAAGTTCATTTTCTGTCTTTTTTTTCGCCATCTATTTCACGACAAATGCAATCATGTTCACCACATTCGTCGCAGGCATAGGCTGATAGTTTTTCATCACGCCTGTTCTTGAATAAACTAAAACGCACAATAACTACAATAGTGATTATAATGGCCAAAAGTATGAAAATGTTCATATCACCATACCTCTGGATAGCCGATATCGACAAAAGCGTTTTCCAGCTTGAATTTGTGATTTTGCTCCATTGCCGCAAGCTTTAATAAAACTTTTTTTATTTCAGGGTCCTGGCAACCGTCCGCCATTTCATTATACTGGTGCATCGCCTCTTCCTCATTTTTCATTGCAAGAGCAATTGCATCGGCGGGTTTCATATTTGCAGAGACTTCCGGCTTTTTTACTGTTTCAGATACTTTGTAGTCTCTGCTTGCTTCAAAATAATGTTCGATTGAATTGCTCATGTATATTTGTTTTAATGTTTCCCTATGACCTTTCTCTTCACCAGCCAGTTCAATAAAAATATCCTTCAAACTTTGATTTTCAAGCTTTCCGGCTGCATCTTCATAAAATTTCTGAGCTTCCATTTCATTTTCAATGGCAAACTTTAAAATATTTTTGAATTCTTCTAAGCTCATTATTAGGTTCCTCATATTGTTTAAGATTAAAAGGCATCAAATGCGATCATTTCACGCTCAACACCTAAGTTATAAAGCATATCTATCACTGCTTCAAGCATCTGAGGCGGTCCGCAGAGATAATATTCTATTTCAGTAGGATCCGGATGCGAAGACAGGTAATGTTCATAAAGACTTTGATGGATATAGCCCGTCATTCCTGACCAATGATCTTTATCCAGAGGCTGTGACAGTGCCACATGAAATGAAAAGTTCTCATATTTTTCGTCAAGGGTCTTAAATTCATCATCATAAAACATTTCCTGTCTCGATCGCGCACCATACCAGAAACTAATTTTTCGCTTTGTCTGCAGTTCATTCAATTGATGGAGAATATGACATCTCATTGGTGCCATACCTGCACCGCCACCAATAAAGCAGATTTCATTGTCCGTATCTTTAACAAAAAAATCTCCGTAAGGGCCGCTAAGGATTGTCCGGTCTCTCGGTTTTAGACTGAACACATAGGAGGAACCAACTCCCGGCGGCGCTTCCGGATGATCTTCAGGCGGCGTGGCAATTCTAATGGTAAATATCAGTCGCTCGTTTTCCAACGGCGGGCTTGCAAGAGAGTAGGCTCTGAATACAGGGTCATCTGACTTGGCAATCAGTCCCCTTATGTTGAATTTTTCCCATGTGGCGCTGAACCTGTCCGTTACATCAAATTCCGAAAAGGAGACCTCGTATTCGGGTATATCGATCTGCATATAGGCACCGGCAGTGAAACTTAGATCTGATCCCGGATCGAGTTGAAGCACCAGTTCTTTTATGAATGTCGCCATATTTTTATTCGACACAACCGTTGCATGATATTTTTTTATACTGAATATTTCGGGAGGAACTTGTATTTTCATGTCCTCTCTTACTTTAACCTGGCAGGAAAGGCGCACATTATCAGCTTTTTCTTTTCGAGACAGGTGGGGAAGCTCTGTCGGCAATATGTCACCGCCACCTTCGCTTACTACGCATTTGCATTGACCGCAGGCCCCGCTTCCTCCGCATGCAGACGGCAGATAGACTCCGCTGCTGACAAGGGATGAAAGCAGTGTCCGGCCTGTCGGTGCCTTTATACTTTTCTCCTTATCATCATTAATAATGACTTCACAGTTTCCTTTTTTAACAACCTTTGCATCAAGGAAGAGAATGATTCCCACAAGTGTGATAATGACGCCAAGGAATACTGTTGAGCTGACAAGATAAATCAATACATTCCTTTAAGTTACATTGTTATTCCGGAAAAAAGCATAAACGCCATGGCCATAAGACCCGTAACGATCATCGTTATTCCATATCCTTCAAGACCTTTCGGTGTATTTGCATATCTGAGCTTCATGCGTATTGCCGCCATCGATACTATCGCAAGCATCCAGCCGACTCCTGATCCGAATCCAAACACAACGGACTCAATAAAAGTGTAGTTCCTTTCAACCATAAACAGAGATGTGCCCAGAATTGCGCAGTTTACAGCTATGAGCGGAAGAAATACACCAAGACCTGCATATAATGCGGCTGAAAACCGGTCAATGAGCAGTTCAAGAGCTTGAACAATAGCAGCTACCACGGCAATGAACATGATGAATTTCATGTAGCTGAGGTCCATTTCCGGAAGGCCGGCCCATTCAAGTGCACCTGGTGCAAGAAGAAAATGATATATCAACCAGTTTACCGGAGCGGTTATTGTAAGTACAAAAATAACGGCAAAACCCAGGCCCATTGCAGTGTCAATATTCTTGGAAACTGCAACAAAGGAGCACATTCCAAGAAAATAGGCCAGCAGTATATTTCCTACAAAGACAGAGTCTAAAAATATGTTAATCAGGTTTTCCATTAAGTTAGGGTTTCATCCTGTGATGTTAATCTCCTGTTATGGCTTTCTGGAGCCAGACCAGAAGTCCTATGATGATAAATGCAGC